>NZ_LJOU01000038.1:0-48544 GCF_001672085.1 Anabaena sp. AL93
ATGCACGGTTCTTTGGTTACTTCTTCCTTGGTTAAAGAAACAACCGAAAACGAATCACAAAACTACGGTTACAAATTCGGTCAAGAAGAAGAAACCTATAACATCGTAGCTGCTCACGGTTACTTTGGTCGCTTGATTTTCCAATACGCTTCCTTCAACAACAGCCGTCAACTACACTTCTTACTCGCTGCATGGCCTGTAATTGGTATCTGGTTCACAGCATTGGGTATCAGCACCATGGCGTTCAACTTGAACGGTTTCAACTTCAACCAATCCATCATGGATTCTCAAGGTCGCGTCATCGCTACTTGGGCTGACGTAATCAACCGCGCTAACTTAGGTATGGAAGTAATGCACGAGCGCAACGCTCACAACTTCCCCCTAGACTTGGCTGCTGCTGATGTTGCTCCTGTTGCTTTAAGCGCTCCTGCAATCAACGGTTAATAATTAAAGCTTTGTTAATAGCTTAATTAAACAATCGCCCTCCAGAAATGGGGGGCGTTTTGCTTTGCATAAAAATCTGGTGTTGCTCATAGGTAAGATGGTAATTGTCCGTAATTAAAACCTTATGCCTAATACCGCTAATTTTCTCCAATATACCCAATGGTCAGGTATTGCGACAATAGTATTTGCAGTTCTGACAATCTTGGCTTTCATACTCAAATGGGGCTTTCGCTTTCGATTGGTGGGTGCAACTGGCTTTATGCTGGTACTGACAGGGGGGTTATTTTCACTTTCCCTTGTTCCCCTGAGTCGTACAATTATTCCTGGTGCTGTCAAGTACACCCTAGTTTATGACAACGGTTCTAACCAAACAGTAATTGCGATCACCCCAGAAATTACTCCCACAGAATTAGAAGCCACTTTACGTCAAGCAGCTAGTAACCTTTATTCCTATGGTCGCTTAGGTACTGGTGGTAGCAAGGAAATGATAGTCCGCGCTCGCACCATTATCCACCCAGAAATAGGGTTATCTGTACCGCTGTACTTGGGTCAAATAAATCGCACTTTGGTCAGTCGTGAAGACCCAGAAATGGTGGTAGAAGTTTATTTAGACAAGTTTGCTTCCTTACCAAAACCTACAGCTTCATAGGTGACAGGTGACATGATAGTTAAGAGGGAATAGGAAAATCTGACAGGGCGCAGGCCCTGCGCCCCTACATCCTGATTTTCTATTTGCACATTTTTTGGTCATCTATCATACAATAAAGATTATTTTAAAATTTGATTAAGAAATATCAATAGTTTTGGCAAAATAACGATCATGCCTAATCAACATTCTACTGAAACTTTGTCCACTCAAACGACTAGTTCATTTTTCAGCCTTTCTGTTTCCCCTGGGAAAGTAATTCGCGGTGCGGGAGTTTTGTCAACCGTTGCGGCTGAAGTCGCTAATTTCGGGAGTCGTCCGTTAATTATTGCCGGCAACCAAACTCTTAATCTGAGTCAAGAGAGTTTACAACCTCTTTTCCAATCTCCAGAATTACATCCTTTGTCAGTTTCCTATGGTGCTGATTGTTGTGAAGCTAGTTTGAAGGCTTTACGCAAAGCTGCTAAAGAACATAAAGCTGATCTGATTATCGGGATTGGTGGTGGTAAAGCCCTAGATACGGCTAAATTAGTCGCCCACCAATTGACATTACCAATTGTGACAATTCCCACTTCTGGGGCTACCTGTGCGGCTTGGACTGCCCTTTCTAATGTCTATTCAGAAACTGGGGCGTTTTTATATGATGTGGCTTTATCTCGCTGTCCTGATTTGCTGATTTTGGATTATAATTTAGTTCAGACTGCACCTCCAAGCACATTAATAGCAGGAATTGGGGATGCGATCGCTAAATGGTATGAAGCATCAGTGAGTAGTGGGCATTTGCAACAAACTTTAATTATTGCTGCGGTTCAACAAGCGCGAATTTTACGCGATATTTTATTGCAAAAGTCTGCTGCTGCGTTACAGTTTCCGGGTGGGGAAGTTTGGCAAGAAGTTGTGGACGCAACTGTACTCCTAGCTGGAGTAATTGGGGGACTTGGTGGGGCGCAATGTCGCACAGTCGCTGCCCATGCAGTTCATAATGGCTTAACTCATATTTCTGGACATGGTAGTATTCACGGGGAAAAGGTCGCTTATGGTATCCTGGTACAACTGCGGTTAGAAGAAATGATCCAGGGAAATCAATTAGCAGCGTCAGCAAGACAACAATTGTTGAAGTTCTATGCAGAGATTGGACTACCCCAAAAATTAGCAGATTTGGGACTAGGTAATATCACTTTGGGTGAGTTACAAACAGCAGCGGAAATTAGTTTAGAACCTAATTCTGATATCCACCGTCTACCGTTTAATGTAGCGTTGGAACAATTGATGGCCGCAATGGTTTCTACCACTGCACCAATAGATATTAATCGTGTTTCCACCAGGGGAATAAGTGACGAGGTGAAGGAATGAGTTTGAGTTGGATGTCTCCCGCAGAACGGATACAAAAATTGCCGCCTTATGTATTTGCCCGTTTGGACGAATTAAAGGCTAAGGCTAGAGAACAAGGGTTGGATTTAATTGATTTGGGTATGGGTAATCCTGATGGACCTACTCCCCAACCTGTGATAGAAGCGGCTATGGCAGCTTTGCAAAATCCCGCTAATCACGGTTATCCTCCATTTGAAGGAACGGCTAGTTTCCGTAAGGCGATTACTCAATGGTATAATCGCCGTTATGGTGTTACCCTTGATCCTGATAGTGAGGCTTTACCCTTACTCGGTTCTAAGGAAGGTTTGGGGCATTTAGCGATCGCCTATATTAATCCTGGTGATACTGTATTAGTACCTTCACCCTCTTACCCTGTGCATTTTCGTGGACCGATTATTGCTGGGGGAGTTATCCATAATTTAATTCTCAAGGAAGAAAATAATTGGTTAATTGATTTAGCGGCTATTCCTGAGGAAGTGGCTAGAAAAGCGAAAATTCTCTATTTCAATTATCCTAGTAATCCTACCGCAGCCACAGCCCCCCGCGAATTTTTTGAGGAAATTGTCGCTTTTGCACGGAAGTATGAAATCCTTTTAGTCCATGATTTATGTTATGCAGAATTAGCTTTTGATGGTTATCAACCCACAAGCTTATTAGAAATTCCTGGTGCTAAGGAGATTGGTGTCGAGTTTCACACACTATCTAAAACCTATAATATGGCAGGTTGGCGCGTTGGTTTTGTGGTGGGAAATCGTCACGTTATCCAAGGTTTACGGACTCTGAAAACCAATTTAGATTATGGCATTTTTTCGGCTTTACAAACAGCAGCAGAAACAGCTTTGCAACTTCCTGATTCTTATTTACATGAAGTGCAACAACGTTACCGCACTCGTCGAGATTTTTTAATTGATGGTTTGGGTAAGTTAGGGTGGAATATTCCCAAAACGGAAGCAACTATGTATTTGTGGATAAAATGTCCGGTGGGAATGAATTCTACAGATTTTGCTTTGAATGTTTTACAGCAAACTGGGGTGGTTTTGACTCCTGGAAATGCCTTTGGTGTGGGTGGTGAAGGCTATGTGAGAATTAGTTTAATTGCAGATTGCGATCGCTTGGGGGAAGCTTTACAAAGATTCAAGGAAGCGGGGATTTGCTATCAGTCGGAAGTTTCTGTTTCTGCGTGATAATTAAGGTGAATACACAATCTCAAAAGAATTAAGATCATGACGATTCTGGAAAAGGTAGTAACTACCATGCAGCAGTTACCTATAGATCAACAGCAGCAAGTTCTCCGTTTTGTTGAGTTTCTGGCATTTGAATTGGGTAATCACCAAGTTAATCAAGATTCGGAAAAAGCAACTGTAGAAAAGCCTGAAGCTTCTCCTCATGATCTATTGAGAAAATGGGAAGGAGTTATTGAAGGTGGGGTAGACGATCTTTCTTTTAATAAGAAATACATGGAAGAATATGGGCAGAAATGAATCAGCGGATAATTCTTGATACTGGTGTTTTGGTTGCTTATTTCAGGAAATCTGATCGCTTTCATCAATGGGCTGTAACTCAATGGAGATATTATGAACGAGAAAAGACAATATGAAATAGAAGATGACTTAAAAGAAGAATATGATTTAAGTCAACTAAAAAATCATATTCGGGGTAAATATTCTCAACGATATCAAGAAGGATATAGTGTTACTATTCATCATGAAGATGGGACAACGACAGTAGAACATTTCCCTAAACAAAATGATATAATTATTCTTGATCCTGATGTGAAACAATATGAGTAAACTAATCTTAGAAATTCCTGATCAAGTAACTGAGGGATTACGTCTACCTCCTGATGAACGTCTGCATCGCATCCGCACTGAATTAGCAATTAGACTTTATCAAAAAGGGATTCTTTCTTTTGGGAAAGCCCGTGAATTGTCGCAATTAAGCAAATGGGAATTTCATGAGTTATTGGGACAAGAAAATATTGATCGTAGTTATGATTTAGAAGAGTTAGAAACAGATTTAGAGACATTAGAAATATTATCATGAAAGCAGTTAGTAATTCATCGGTTTTAATTGCTTTAAGTAGTATTGGACAATTAGAGTTAATTAATCAACGGTTTCCCGATTCGGATGAACCAATTTCAGGTAAATCTGATAAAGTCAGTTTGTGTTCTTCCATTAAATAAGCTAATACATCATTTCCGTGACAATTAGCAATGGGATAATGTTCTATTTCATAAGCCTCAATTATTGTTCCTAATGTATCTAATAAATGATAAAGAGGATGTTGTTCATTAGTACCAATTTCATCAAGTAAATCATTTAATCTTGAAATTGCTTGTTCATATTCTTCTTCATGCAGAATATCTTTAACAACTATTTGCGTTTTGTTATCCATATAACCAACCAAACCAAAAGAGTCCATCCCAAGGTAGCAATTATGCTTAAAATTAATGAAGCTGAAAAGTAATTTTTTGGTAATAAAGGTGAGTTGATCTTATCTATGTGCGTAGTGATAATACCGGAAAATATAGCACCACCACCAAAACCTATACCTAATACTTGTACTGTTGTTTCTAAAGAGCGATCGCTCTCAGTTTGTTCTATTTCTACTCTACCACGAATCGAGTTTATAGCCTGGTCTAATAACTTTCTCCTGACGGTTTACTCCGTTTTAAACAAAACTCTACTATTTCTGGAGTATCAATAAGAGGCTTAGAAGTGTTACCAGCGCGAATGTAGAGTTCTAGTTCTAATTTTTTATCTTTACCTTTCATTAACACGATTTCATCTGACTTTCTGACATCAACTGCACAAACTATTTTACTATCTATTGTCTCAAATCGAATTGTAACTAATGACATAAAATTAGCATTAAAATAATCCAGGGAATTTATTCCCTGTCTCAAAGCCAAAGTCGGTTAAAACCGACTAGAATATAGTCTAATTTACTGAAGGAACATTTGACAATCACATCCTGTAAATCCTGAAATCCTGGACATCCTGATTCTGACAATTATTCCCAAAAGTCCACATTTAACATTGCTTCAATATCACAACTAAACGGCCACGTATCAGGAAACTCACACTGTGGATAACCATTGCGGACAATTTTCAGAGCATCTGCATAAGCTTCATCAAATACTTGGCTAAAATAAGGTTTGAGACTAGGTGAATTTTTGAGTAACTTTCTGATTCCAATCCTTTGTTTAATGATTGATTCTACCCACCCACGATAACAATCAGGGATATGCACATAATTCCGCTTGAGAATATGTTCTAAAAGTTCTGCTAACCGATTTTCAAGTTCACGTTTATCTGAGCGACCCAAGTCCTCTATCTCCTCTATCAAATTATCAATATCTAGTCCTTCTATATCTCTATTCCGTAATTTGTGGACAATATCTTCAATCCAGAGTAAATAGTCTTGCTCATATAAAGATACTGCAATCGGTGTCCGTGTCATTGCTGTAAATCCTCTAAATGACCTAATTCCATTTTAAGTGAAATCATTTGTAAAGTTAGACAATCAACCTGTAAACTAGCAAAATCGACACAATTTAAATTCTTTTAACATTTTGCTTATTCAATACCTTGTCCATTTTCTGTAGCATTTTTTGGTTTCATGCTTCAACCCCCTCCCCACAAGCGATGAGGGGGCTAAGATGTACCTTATATGATTGGAAATTGCTGTAAATTACCCCCCTTAATCTCCCCGATGCTTTGGGGGGAAACCGAAAAAATTAGTTCCCTCCCCAAAGCATCGCGGAGGGTTAGGGTAGGGTAAAATATTTGATACAGCAATCATGACTTTTCAAACACCATCTTAATATTATTAGGCGATCGCTTACCTATAAAATCAAATATAGATACTCAAAATTACCAATATATCTATTTTGGACTGGGAACAGGAAAATGATTTGTGTTTCAAATTTAAACTCTAGCTATTGTAACAATCTCTAACTGATCTTGATATTTACCTCTGCGAGTTTCATAACTAACAGCACAGGGTTCACCCTCTAAAAATAGCAATTGCACCACACCTTCATTAGCATAAATACGACAGTCAGCGCTGGAAGAATTAGAAAATTCTAAAGTAAGATGTCCTCTCCATGCCGCTTCAGCAGGTGTTAAATTAGCTATTATACCACATCTTGCATAAGTAGATTTACCAATGCAAATTACTGTAATATTGGCTGGAACTTCAAGCTTTTCCAGAGCCACACCTAAACCATAAGAATGAGCAGGTAAGATAAAATAGCTACCACTTTCATCTGTATGTAACTGGGTAGACTCTAGATTTTGGGGATTAAAGTTTTTAGGATCAATAACAGTACCGGGAATGTGACGAAAAATGCGAAATTCAGAGCCAGAAAGCCGGATATCATAGCCGTAAGAAGAAAGTCCGTAACTAATTACAGGTTGCGGAAGCTGAGATGAATCAGGTTGCAATTTACGAATTAAACTCGATTCAAAAGGCGAAATCATGCCTTTTTGAGCCATTTCGGTAATCCAGATGTCGTTTTTAATCACAGGTTCTCAGATAATTCAACCAAGTTACTAGGATATCTTAATACTTAAGGTTGATGACTGCGACGAATTTCTGTAATTTGGTCTGCTACATCTAAAAGAGACTTTGGCATTTGAGAACCTGTGAGGATAATATCAACATGAGGAGGACGGTGAGAAAGAAACTCTAAAACCTCAGTTTCTGGAATTAAACCGAAATTAATCGCTAAACTCAACTCATCTAATACCAGTAAAGAATACTTACCTTCATTAACTACCTTTTGGGTATGTTGCCAAAGTTGTTGCAAAGCTTGAATTTCCGCTGCGTCCAAATCTGAAGTATTAATATAACGGGGCAAATCACAGCGAATCCAATCTAAATGTTGTCCCATTTGGGTGGGTCGTTCATGTCCTTGGCGAATCCCACCTTTGAGGAATTGGACTATTAATACTGGTGTACCTTGTCCAGCAATTCTCAGTGCTTGTGCCATCACGCTGGTAAAAAAGCTACGCTGGGAATTAGTAAAAACTTGTATCAGTCCTTCTACGGAATATGGTACGCTGAGGGTTGAATTTAGACCTGGGGTTTCTAGTTGGGCAACCATAAGGCAAAGTTTAAAAACTCACTATAAATTTAATGACTTACATAGGACTTACGCAAGTTTCACACTAAAAATCTGTTGTAGGGTGCGTCAGATATCAACAATCTGTTTATTTGCAGAATTTATGCAGTCTGACCCACCCTACCAATGTGCCAGTTGGGTAAGTCCCGTTACATTTAAAGGCAAATTTTTGCTAACAGCAGAACATATAGTTATCATACAGCAGTATTTATCAGTAAAGCAGCCTTATTCCTTTGTCATCCTGGGGTAATCTAAAGGCTGTAGGCAAAAATTTTGAGGTAATTTCAATGACTTGGCAACGTCCTGACGGCAGAACCCCTGGTGAACTCCGTCCCCATAGTTTTTATCCTAATTTCACTCGGTTTGCACCTGGTTCTGTTTTAGCGAAATCTGGTGATACTCAGGTTCTGTGTACGGTTAGTGTGACTGAAGGAGTGCCTAAATTTTTGACTGGTAGTGGGAAGGGTTGGTTAACTGCTGAATATAGAATGTTGCCTTCTGCTACCCAGAAACGCCAGGAACGGGAATTGATGAAACTGTCGGGCAGAACCCAGGAAATTCAACGTTTAATTGGGCGGAGTTTAAGGGCTGCGGTGGATTTTGAGGTGTTGGGAGAACGAACGCTGACTGTGGATACAGATGTGCTGCAAGCTGACGCAGGAACGAGGACAATGGCAATTACTGGGGGTTTTGTGGCTTTGGCTCATGCTATTTCTCAATTATTGCAGCAGGGGGTTTTAGCGCGATCGCCTTTATGTGGACAAATAGCAGCAGTTTCTGTAGGCTTGTTACAGGGTGAACCATTTTTGGATCTTAACTATGTTGAAGATGTAGCCGCAGATGTGGATTTTAACGTAGTCATGAATCATCAAATGAACATTATTGAAGTTCAGGGAACAGCAGAATCGGGAAGTTTTAGTCGTCAGCAGTTGAGTCAAATGCTAGATTTTTCGGAACAAGGTATACAGGAATTATTAACTGCTCAAAGAAATGCTATTAGTGATTGGAATACTCTATTTGTAGAAAATTAAATTGTCATAATTCCCTAGTAAAAAAATTTAATTAGTGGCCGTAAACTTGCAACCCAAAAGAAATTTAGAACAATCTTGGATAATTCGCTATTTGTCAGTATTCCTGTTGTTCGGTCAAATTTTACTGCATTTCCTGCGCGGAAAAACCTACTATCGCAAGATATTAGAACATACAGTGACAACAGGACCAGCTTCCCTCCCTCCAGTATTATTAGTCAACGGTTTTGCGGGGATGATTTTCACGATTCAAACCGCTAGAGAATTGGTCAGATTCGGGGCTGTAGATACCGTTGGCGGTGCATTTGCTTTAGCATTTTGTCGAGAACTAGCACCAATTTTAACTGCTAGTATTATCGCCGGACAAGTTGGTTCAGCTTTTGCTGCGGAATTAGGAGCAATGCGGGTAACAGAGCAAATTGACGCTTTATATATGCTCAGAACAGACCCTGTTGATTATCTTGTCTTACCCAGAGTCATTGCTTGCTGTTTAATGATGCCTGTAATGATGATTTTTGCTGTAGTTACAGGTGTTATGGGTGGTGCTTTTGCGGCTATGCAGTTTTATCAGGTTAGTCCTGAAACATTTTTAGAATCAGTGAGAAATTTTTTATTACCATCAGATATTTTAATTATTTTACTCAAGGGGTGGATTTTTGGGGCTATAGTATCGGTTAATGGTTGTAGTTGGGGACTGACAACTCAAGGAGGCGCAAAGGAAGTGGGAGAATCAGCTACAACTGCTGTGGTAACTACTTGGGTGGCGATTTTTATTATGGATTTTGTGTTGGCGTTGCTACTGTTTGAGAAACCCTTGCTTTGACACTCCCCGGTCTAAAGACATAAGTAGTTTTGGGATTTGTTCACCTATCACCTATTTGTAGGATGATGATATTAGCATTTGTATGGTGTTGTTGCCGTCGTCAATAGGAAAATAGCGTGTCAATTCAAGAACATAAAATTACGGTAGATTCTCTAGAATGGTTTTATCGAGAAGCTGAACCGATTGGGAGAACTGATTTAATCCCTGTGTTATTTTTACATGGGATAGTTGCTCAAAGTTATAGTTGGAGAAATATTATACCTAGTTTAGCAGCACAGGGAAATAGAGCGATCGCACCTGACTGGATTGGTTGTGGATTTTCCGGTACACCAGAAAAACAGGATTTTGCTTATACTCCCGACGCATTTATCACAGCTTTGGAAGGATTTGTTCAAGCTTTAGAATTAGAAAAGTTTTCCCTAGTTGTCCAAGGTTTTCTAGGTTCAGTTGGCTTACAATACGCCCTCCGTCATCCTGAAAAAGTTGCTAATATTGCTATTTTAAATACCCCCATTTCTACAGCAGCAAAATTACCTTGGAAAATCAAACAAATGGGTTTACCCTTTGCGGGAGATATGATTACCCAAGATCCTTTATTAGTTGATAGAACCCTAGAAGGTGGAAGTCGTTACCGCATTGAAGATCAAGATTTAGATGTTTATAGAAAACCCTTTTTGAAAAGTTCTGCTCCTGGAAGAAGTCTCTTAGCAACAATTCGCAATTTCCAACTAGAAAAAGCCATGCTAGAAATAGAAAATGGGTTTAAAGAATGGCAACAACCTATTTTAGTCCAATGGGGAATGATTGATCCTTGGTTATCTGTAGATATGGCGGAAACTTTTGTAAAATCTGTACCCAATGGGGAAATAATCAAACTTAATAATGTGGGACATTATGCCCAAGAACATTATCATGAAGTGATTTTACAAGATTTACTCCCATTTTTCCGGCGTTCCCAATCGAATTAAATATCAACCAGTATTTCTTGTTCTCTGCTATCCTTCTTTTGTTTAAGTATTTTTAAGAAGAAGGATAGTAAAGTCAATACATTAGAGGATGTTTTAAAAGTGGTATCCCGTAATTTTCATCACATTTTACCCCCCTTAATCCCCCCAATGCTTTGGGGGGAAAAAAGAAAATCCAGTTCCCTCCCCTTTACAAGGGGAGGGTTAGGGAGGGGTAAAACATTTGATACAGCAATCATGAGTTTTCAAACAACCTCTTATTGTCTGAGTTTTTGATTTGCACAATCAAAATTTTGCTTACTTATTTAAAATGATGATTGAACAACATAAAAATCAACAACATACCATTTTTCACGGTGATGCGGTCAACATTTTATTAAATCATATTCCTGCCGAATCAGTAGATTTAATTTTTATTGATCCTCCTTATAATATAGGTAAGAAATTTGGTAACTTCCATGATAAATGGGAATCAGAAACAGAATATATAAATTGGTCATATCAATGGCTTGATGAATCTATTCGCATTCTTAAACCAAATGGTACAATTTATGTGATGACAAGTACCCAAGCAATGCCTTATTTTGATATTTATTTGAGACAAAAATTAACTATTCTCAGTCGGATAATGTGGCATTATGATAGTTCTGGAGTTCAAGCTACAAAATACTTCGGTTCAATGTATGAACCTATTCTTCATTGTGTCAAAGATAAAAACAATTATATTTTTAATGCAGATGATATTAAAGTTGAAGCAAAAACAGGCGCACAACGGAAATTAATTGATTACAGAAAATCAGTTCCTACCCCCTATAATACAGAAAAAGTACCTGGTAATGCTTGGTATTTTCCCCGTGTGAGATATCGCATGGAAGAATATGAAAATCATCCTTCACAAAAACCAGAGTCATTACTAGAAAGAATCATTTTAGCAAGTAGTCATAAAGGAAGTTTAATCCTTGATCCCTTTGCTGGAACTTTTACAACTGCTGCTGTAGCTAAACGTTTAGGTAGGAAATCTATCAGTATTGAACTGCAAGAAGAATATCTAAAAATTGGATTGAGAAGGATTTTAGAAATGGAAGAATATCAAGGAGAAAAACTCTTACCACCACAGAAAAACCATAATATCAAAAATAAAAATGGAAAAAAAGTAGATTTAGATTTTATCCAAGGGAGTATCTTTGATGAAAATACTACAGCATGATTTTACGCAAACAATAATTAATATTCTTAATAAATACTTTCCTAGATATGGAGATATTATTTTAAAGAATAGTCAATTATTACAGTATATTAATATTAAAACTAAAGCTGCAAATCGTGGTTCAAAATCAAGATCCAGATTTGCTAATCATTATGCTATATATGTTTTGATTGAAGATTATTTACAAAAGGAATTTCATCTTAAGAATGGCTATGAAGATTATGAAGGCGCACAATATATAAATTTATTAATGCGACAAAGGGAGTTACCTTTTGGAAATAAACTTCAAAATCATGCTCTGAATCATCGTTTAAATGAAGAATTTAAAAAATATTTTCACACCTCAGATTATTTACCAATAATAAGAGATTCAACAACAAATAGATATTGGATTAATGAAAATCTTTTAAAAATTGAAATTGGTGAGCAAGTAATTAATATTTCTGAATCCATCAAAGATATTATTGATGCTTATATTCAAGCAAGAATGAATTCATTCAATGAATTTGTGATTTATTGTCAAAAAATGATAGAAATTCAAAATCATTCATCTGAAGCAGCAATTGAATTCATTAGAAGTTTATTAAAACCAAATATAGATGCTAGAGTATTTGAGATTGTTAGTTATGCGATTTTAAAACATTATTATGCAGAACAAAAAATATATTGGGGTTGGTCGCAACATGAATTAAATATTGATCATTTAATTTTGTATAAAACTGGACGCACAAATGCAAATGATGGTGGGATAGATTTTGTCATGAAGCCTCTGGGAAGGTTTTTTCAAGTTACAGAAACCTTAGATACGGGAAAATATTTTTTAGATATTGATAAGGTACAAAAATATCCAGTTACTTTTGTAATCAAAACTGAGGAAGAAGTCGAATATTTACTCAATAAGATTGAGGAACAAGCAAAGACAAGATATCAAATCAAAGCTATTATTAAAAAGTATATGGAATGTATAGAGGAAGTGATAAATATTCCAGAACTAATACTTCGTTTTAATAAAGGTTTAGAATTTCAAAAGGGTATTCAAGTAATTGAAGAAATAGTTTTACAAAGTCGAGTTGAGTTTAATATGGAAGAAGAAGCTGTTGGGGATGAAGTATGATGATGCCAAATATACGGTTCACACTTCTTAACCTATCCACATCCTTGCTGCGAAATCATCTTAACCTGATAATGAGAGTAGATGCAATCATTTGTAAATTGATAAAGGTAGGTTAAAATTCATGGCGTATTCTTGGTTTAAAGCATTTCATATTGTTGGCTTTGTGGTTTGGTTTGCGGGGTTATTCTACCTAGTGCGGTTGTTTATCTACCATGTTGAAGCTAACCTTGAACCAGAACCAGCAAGAACGATACTGAAGAACCAGTATCAAATCATGGAAAAGCGTCTTTACGACATTATTACTACTCCGGGACTGTTTGTGACAGTAGCAATGGCTATTGGTATTTTATCTACCAACATGGAACTGTTAAAAGAACCCTGGCTACATTACAAGTTAGGATTTGTAGCGGTCTTAATTGGCTATCATGTTTACTGCGCTAAATTAATGAAGCAGTTAGCAGCGAATGAATGTAAATGGACTGGTCAAAGTTTACGCGCCTTAAACGAAGCACCGACGCTTTTATTAGTCGTAATTGTGATGTTGGCGACATTTAAGAATAACTTACCTACAGACCTCACCGCTTGGTTAATTTTTGGTTTGGTGATTTTCATGGCTGTGAGTATTCAACTCTACGCCAAAATCCGCAGACGCAATCAGGAAAAACTGACAGGACAATTAAAAGAGGAGTCAGGAGTAAAAGCTTTTTAACTAAGTAGGTGGACGTGAAATAACCAAAATGTGTAACGATATGTAAATTCACCTCGATGGGTTATTGTCGTTGAGTTTTAGCCATTTCAAAAAACGAAATATATTTTGATTTTCCTCCGCCCACCTACTTATCGGTAGGGGTTTAGCACTGCTCATAGGTGTCAACTTAAGTTAGAAATGGCTTATCTGTTTGTTTTCACACCCGCCCAGAAATGAATTTCCGGGCTAATAGCTAAAGTTTACTAAAGTAAACTGAAGGTTTAGACAATTATTAGTCATCTTTAGATGACTTTCGCTATTAGACTGGGAATTAATTCCCAGACGGGCTATGGGTTTTACGTTAAGTTGACACCATTAAGCACTGCTAAAACCCTACATAGGGTTTGCTGATAGCGAAGCATGGTGTAGTCTATAGAAATTGTCTGTGAGGACAGAGAAATCTTAACTGGGAACAGTTTCAGCCATCTGGATATCCTCAATTTTCCAAATCCGACAAAGACAAATGCACCTATGTTGAGACACCATAAGCCAAAACCTTGCAAGACAGAGAGTATGGTGTCAGCTATACTCCTGTATTTTGTTAAACTGTAACTGGTTGACGAACTTCTAATGCTGCTCCTGTTAAACTAAAAGCACGAACTTCGGTAATTTTAACTTTGACGATTTGCCCTTTGAGGCGATTAATATCACCAGTAAAGAATGTGAGACGATTTCCCCCAGTTCTTCCCATAACCTGGTTTGTGTCTTTGGTATTTTGAGCTTCTACTAATACTTCTTCAATCCGACCAAAGTAACGTTGCGATCGCTCTGCTGCTTTGATATTAACTAAATGGTTCAATCTTTGCAAGCGATCGCTTTTAACTTCCTCACTCAGTTGATTATCCCACAAAGCCGCAGGTGTACCAGGACGAGGTGAATAAGCCGCAGTATTCACTAAATCAAACCCGATATCTGCCACTAATTGCAAAGTATTTTCAAACTGTGTTTCTGTCTCACCAGGAAAACCCACAATCGCATCAGCACTAATTGACGCATCCGGCATATACCCTCTAATAGTATCAATAATCCGGCGATATTTTTCCTGAGTATAGCCCCGTGACATAGCTTTTAAAAGCTCATTATCCCCAGATTGAAAAGGAATGTGAAAATGTTCGCAGACTTTGGGCAAATCTGCACAGGCTTTAATTAATCTTTCCGTAAAATAACGCGGATGACTGGTAGCAAATCTTATGCGTTCAATACCCGGTACATCATGGACATAATAAAGTAAATCTGTCAATGTGTGCAGGTGACGACCTTCGGCGGTAGAACCAGGTAAATCCCGTCCGTAAGCATCAATATTTTGACCCAGGAGAGTAATTTCTTTATATCCTTGTTTTGCTAACTGTTCGATTTCCGCCCGAACCGCTTCTGGTGTCCGAGACTGTTCCACACCGCGCACATTAGGGACAACGCAATAAGTACAACGTTCGTTACAACCATAAATAATATTTACCCAAGCAGTTACCTGACTATCCCGACGCGGCTGGGTGATATCTTCAAAAATATGAACTTCTTCCGTAGCGACAACTTGATTACCAGCAAAAACCGACTCTAGCAAATCTTTAAGACGGTTAGCGTGTTGGGGTCCCATCACCAAATCCAATTCTGGCACACGACGCAGCAAAGCTTCACCTTCTTGTTGGGCAACACAACCAGCAACAATCAAAGTTAAATCAGGTTGTTCCTGCTTGCGTTTGGCTTGTCTACCTAAATAAGAATATACTTTTTGTTCCGCATTATCACGAATGGTGCAGGTATTGTAAAGAATTACATCTGCTTGGTTTGGGTCATCTGACCACTCAAAGCCCATGTCTTCTAAAATACCAGCCATGCGTTCAGAGTCTGCCTTATTCATTTGGCAACCGAAGGTGATAATGTGGTAATGGCGGTTAGTGGTCATTGGGAATTACGCTTAGTTAGTAATGTATATCAAGTCTGTTTTCTATTCTATATAGGAATTTTATCTTATTTGGGTAACATTTTCAGGAGTGTGCGGTTTGTGGTGAACAATGGAAATGTGTCGCTCAATATTTCGGGGGAAAGCGCCATTCGATTATAACGGCTAGAAGCTGGACTTTTTTATCATACAAAGAACAAGGTTCAAAGCCTCTCCAGTATTAAATATTATTCCTTTTCCCTCTCCTCTTAGGAGAGGGTTAGGGAGAGGTGCAAAGGAGAGGTTTACCAGAGGGGTTTCATATTTGGTTAAACTATGAACCGTTTGCAGTATACGTTACGTTCTGAGCTTTCTCTAGACAAATTTTAACTTGTTTTGCCAATACTCTCACATTCGGTTCATTGAGAAGAGAAAGATGAGAACCAGGAATATACTTAATATCTAAATCACCCATAACTATCTCACCCCAACCAAAATGGGAATCATATTCTAAACCTATAGCCTCAGTTCGATTTTCATCTCTCGTGCGGAAAAGAGTTAGTTTCCCTGCATAAGGTCGAAATACATAGGTATTCAAAGCTTGTTTATGAGCATTTGATATTTCTAAATACTTTTTATCTTCAGGGAGAATGACATGAGAACCAGTCGGAAAGTAATGATTGCAAACTTGTTTAGTATTGTAATGAAATTGTTTGTACCAACCCTTAGCTTTGTGAGCAATATATTTATGTCCACGTCGAAAGATATTATTGATATGCAGCAAAATTCGCCTCTTAAATGATAACCGTCGTTCATAACCAGGACGACAGGTATCTAACATCGCTAAAAGAGCGATTTCTTGACCTTGGCTGCGAATTTGTTGGGCTATTTCATAGGCGACGATACCCCCAAAGGAATATCCCCCTACAAAATAGGGTCCTTGAGGTTGAATAGTCTGCATTTCTCGCAGATACTTTGCAGCCATATCTTCCACCCGCAGCAAAAGAGGCTGTTTTCCATCTATTCCCTGGGGTCGCAGTCCATAAACAGGTTGGTCTAACCCTAAATGTATTGCTAAATCCCGATAACATAATATTTCTCCCCCCAAGGGATGAATCATAAATAAAGGTGGTTTTGTACCTTGGGGTTGAATTTCTACTAAAGATGAATAATTAACTTTGGGGGTATTTTCTAAACCTGGTTCTTGGTGGATAATTTGAGATATCGCTGCTATTGTCGCTGTGGGAAACAAAGCCGCCAAAGGCAGTTTCTTGGCAAATTTACGTTCTATATCCGCAAATAACCGGACTGCTAATAAAGAATTTCCACCCAATTCAAAAAAATCATCTTGAACACCAATAGGTTCAACACCTAACAAATCTTGCCAAAGTTTTATTAACTGACTTTCTATATCATCATGGGCATTAACAAAACTTTCTGTCAATTCTGGCTTAATTAAATTAAATGCTATTAATCCCTTTCTATCTAATTTACCATTAGGTGTTAATGGCAAGGCATCTAAAAACACAAAGGCACTAGGAAGCATATATTCAGGTAATTTATTCTGTAAATATTGCCGAATTTCTTTAGTAGTAGGTGCTGGTTTTTGTTGAGGAACAATATAAGCGATGAGACGTTTATCTTCTGGACTATCTTCACTAGCTATAACTACAGCTTCTTTAATGTTGCTAATTTTCAGCAATTCCATTTCAATTTCTGCAACTTCAATGCGGAAGCCTCGGATTTTTACCTGAAAGTCTTTTCTTCCTTTATGAATTAAACAACCATCTGCTTGAATACAGCCTAAATCACCTGTGCGATAAATTCTTTTTTGGCTATTTTGAATATCGGGTAAAAATACAGCTTGCGTTAATTCTGGTTTTTGCCAATAACCTAAAGCTAAATATTCACTTTTGAGGGTAATTTCTCCAATATTGCCGTTTTTAACTTCTACTCCTGCTTCATCTAATAGCACAACTTCCATATCTTCAACTGCATAACCAATAGGTACGATGCTATTTTCAATTTTCGTATCTTTATCAACGATGAAATTACGGAAAGTTCCTGCTTCTGTCGCGCCTAAACTGGCATATAAAAGACAATCTGAAGAAAAGTATTTTTTATAATTTTCGACATCTCTAATTAAGGTAGCTTCACCACCTAATTTAACTAGGCGAATTTTAGGAAACTGTTCTGTACCAGTGAGAGTATCTACAAAATGCCGAAACAGAGTTGTAAATGAATGATAAATTGTAATTTCCGATGTAATTAACCAATTAACTAAATTAGTTAATCCCTGTTCTTTGACATTGAATGAATAGAGACTCGCACCATTAAGTAAAGTGTAGAAAATACATAATATTCCACCTAAAGCACTACAAGAATAGAGAAAAACTACACGATCTTGATGGTTAATTAATAAAGTTTTTGTGTCATTCATGCAGTAATGCAAAGCATTACGATGATTCTGTATAACTCCCTTGGGTTGACCAGTTGAGCCACTAGTATAAATTAGATAAGCTGGTGCTTCTGGTGATATTTTGATGGTGGGATTTTGGCAAGAATTATGGTTATCAATATTGTCTATATTAAATAAATGACAACTATTAATAGTAGCTTCAGCGAGTTGTGTCGCCAAATCCAAATTGAGATTATTGGTAATAAATGCAACGGCTTGAGCATCTTTAATAATATAAGCTAGTCTATCAATAGGAAATGTGGGATCTAAAGGAACAAAGATTTTACCTGTTTTCAATACTCCCAACATACTTGTAATAAAATCTGCACCTTTTTCCAGTAGTAATACAATTACTTCTAATTTATTTCCTCGTTGTTCAAGAATTTGATTGGCTAACCGATTAGCATTTTTATTTAGCTGTGCATAAGTGAGAGTTTGATTCTGGGTTTTGATAGCAATATGATCTGGATATTTATCAACTTGTTTTTCAAATCGGCTAGGTATAGACTGTTCAATCTCAAATTTGGGAAAGTCTATAAAGCCTTTTGGCGAGGGAATTAGACGATTGCAAATAATTTTTTTCTGGAATAAGATATTTGGAATTGTGGAGTAAATATTATTCATGGCTATATAAACTTTATTGAATTTTTGGTGAAAATCAGGGTTGAGGTAGAAAATTATCTCTTTTTAATTTATTTATTGCCCTTGACTTAATTAATGATGTGCATTGATAAAAATAAATGGTATGACAAATTATAATAACCTGCCATACTCAAGGAGAATCTTTCATAAAATCTTTATCTATACTTTGTTTTTAAAATAAAAATTGTATACAAATTATCCAAATTAATGTATAATCATAAACTGTAGATACCCAAATTATCTAATAAATTGGGTATTTGGATAGTATATCTTCTAATTGCGATCGCGCTCTAATTGATCAATGACTCTTTGTAAATACCAATCATCTGACATTCCCGGATAATGATATTCTTGTTGTTGAATCAAGCCTTTGGCGATTTCCCATTGTCCCCCCACTAACCGCAACAGTCGCTGACGTAAAACTTCATATTTTTGATTATTAATTACGGGTTGGGACATTTGGATTTTTTGTAACCTATTTAATACCTGTTGATAATTTTCCCAGTCTTCTTGTTCACAATAAATACTCGCTGCTTTTTGATAATCGGCTACAGCATTTTGTATTTCTTCTAACAATGTATAGGCAAGACCACGATTATAGTAAGCTGGAGCGTAATCATGATTTATGTGCAGTGCTTGACTATAATCTTGAATTGCATTCAAACAATTACCCATTTCTCGATAAATATTACCTCTAGCAACATAAACTAAAGGATCTTCAGGCTGCATTTTTAAGGCTTGGTTTAAATCCGATAATGCACCCTGATAATCACCAATTTGGCAACGGGCTTTTCCTCGGTTACGATAAACAATGGCATCTTGAAAATCCAGTTTTAGTGCTTGATTAAAGTCAGTAATTGCTTCTCGATAATTACCAAGTTTACACTGAACTACGCCGCGACAGCAATAGGCTTGAGCATCTTTAGGATCAACTTTTAATACCCAGTTTAAATCAGCAATAGCTTCTCTAGTTTCTCCCTGTTCTGCCTTTGTTAATAATTGCTGAAAATATTGATTGGTAGAGGTAATAGATACAGTTACAGACTTATTTATTTGTTGTTCTGGCTTTTGAGGTGGTTGTAATTGTTTAATTTTTTGCAAACAACTTTGACATTTTTCCTTATCTTTTTGTTCTAGATATAATTTAGCTGCTTTCTTGAAATTAGCGATCGCATCTTGAATATGTCCCTGTTTACGTCGGACAATCCCCCGTAAATCATAAGCAGCAGCATCATCAGAATCCAGCCAAATTGCCCTTTCTACATCCTCCAAAGCACCAGGAAGATTTTTTAATGCCAATCTAGCTAAAGCCCGAAAATAACAGGCTTCTCGACTATATTTATCCAGTTTTATAGCTTCAGTATAATCATAAACAGCTTGCATAATTGCCCCTGAATCATAATATGCTAGACCCCGTTGAATATATGCTTTACTAAACCCAGGATTTTGTTGGATAGCAGCGGTAAATTCTCCTATCGCACCAGTATAATCTTGTTGTTTAGCTTTTTCTAATCCCTGTTTATAAAATTCGTCATTCATCCTGCTCATCCTTTAATCCTGGATATCCCGATTCTAACAGGTTTGGATTTCATCGCTTGTAGGGTGCGTCGGACCATTTGCTGTATTTATCTTATTTATCTTATTTATCTTATTTATCTTATTTATCTTATTTATCTTATTTATCTTATTTATCTTATTTATCTTATTTATCTTATTTATCTTATTTATCTTATTTATCTTATTTATCTTA
Source organism: Anabaena sp. AL93 (assembly GCF_001672085.1). Lineage (NCBI taxonomy): Bacteria > Bacillati > Cyanobacteriota > Cyanophyceae > Nostocales > Nostocaceae > Anabaena > Anabaena sp. AL93. Next base: position 20,205 of record NZ_LJOU01000038.1, read on the forward strand.
TTTATCTTATTTATCTTATTTATCTTATTTATCTTATTTATCTTATTTATCTTATTTATCTTATTTATCTTATTTATCTTATTTATATAGCGGTTATCGGTTGGAGGCAATACAATTTAGGGCGCAGACCCTGCGCCCCTACAGGTTTTGTGATTAAAAGTCAGACATTATACTAGGATAATTGATCACAAATACATCCCTACTTCCCAATCCGGGAACTTGGGGTTTTATCGGCGTAGTAAAATGGAAAAATTGATCTTCATTCACCAAAATTATTTCTCCAGGTTGCAAAACTTTGTTAAAAACTGGCTTTTCTTTTTTAGCAGAATATAAATGGGTTTCTCCACCTTGAATATTATCTCTTCCTGCGGAAAAAATGCCAATAAAATCACTACCATCTTTGTGAACACCTTCAGGTGCAGGATTTCCTAAATTAGTTGGTGAACAGGTAGTTCTAATTTGATGAACATCAACTGCTGCCGGCGAATACAGTTTACAAGAATCACAAAATGCAAAAACCAGTTTCTTAAAAATATCCAATTCTATCAGGGCATCATCTAATTCAGCAAACTCCCTTTTTACTCCTCCCAATAAAGGATTATATTCTTTAGTTTGTAATAGATATCCATGAGGCAATTTAACCAATTTATCTCCAGAAACTTTAAATCTGGATAACCTGCGGGAACGGTATTCACCTTTAACGTAGGGGTCAATTGGTAAATTCTCAAAAAATGGTCGAAAACCTGCCGTATTAATCGAGTTTACTTTTCTCAGAGTGAACAGAAAAGCATATTCTAATTCTGTATAGAGTGAGACTTTTTGCATAGGATATTTTTCCTTGCATTGGTAAATACTACCATATTTATCTAAATGGTAAGCTGTAATATCTATAGCAATCCTAAATGAAATGTGAACATCTCTTATTTCCCCACCTCTGTGTCCTCTGTGTCCTCTGTGGTTCGTTAAAAAAACTAGTTCATAACTCAAATAGGATTACTACATTATATTTAATTTCTCTAAAAATATTGTAAATTTGACTACAAAAGTTACTCATTTATGATGCAAATTAGACTTTTTCGATAAGAATTTAGGTAAAGTGATAATATCCCCGACTTCTGACATCAATTTATGGTTTGCGGACACAATAAACAAAAGAAGTCGGGGATCTGTTCATGGTATTTTCATTGAGTTACTATAAATCAATGCTCTACCTATTTATGACTAATGATTGATTGGCTCTATAACTACCCCACACTCTATCCTGGCATTTTACTCAAACGCTACAAGCGGTTTTTTGCTGACGTTCAACTAGATTCTGGAGAGGTAGTAACAGCACATTGTCCAAATACGGGTCCAATGACGGGAGTTTCTACCATTGGTAGTGCTGTACAAATTTCTAAAAGCGATAATCCTCACCGCAAGTTAGCTTATACATTAGAGTTAATTCAAGTTAATGATAATCAAACAGCTTGGGTGGGTGTAAATACGGCTTTACCGAATCGGGTGATTAAATTAGCTTTAGAAAAACGTTTATTTCCAGAGTTGGGTGAATATGAACAGGTGAAAGGTGAAGTTGTTTATGGAAAAGATCGCAAAAGTCGGATAGATTTTTATTTGACCGGTAGTGCTGAACAACGCCCAATTTATTTAGAAGTGAAAAATGCAACCTGGTGTCAGGGAACTTTAGCCTTATTTCCCGATACAGAAACCACCAGAGGACAAAAGCATTTACGGGAATTAATGGAAGTTTTACCCGCCAGTCGGTCGGTAATGCTGTATTTTATTAATCGAGGTGATTGTGTAGAGTTTGCACCTGGAGATACAACAGATCCCGTATATGGTCAGTTGTTACGGGAAGCGATTAAACTGGGTTTAGAAGTTCTCCCATGTCGCTTTGATATATCTCCTGACGGTATTCGTTATTTGGGTTTAGCAAAACTGAAAATTTAACAGAAACGTTGATGAGATAATATTAATGTCACTAATTTTAGTTGCAAAAAGTTTTTGAGGGTAGATAAGGGAAGGATTGCTGTCAACCACCCATCACTTCCCTTCGGGTAAGTGAGGGCTTGTAAAAAATTACACAATTGATTTTTCTGTTCCCTGTTCCCTGTTCCCAGTTAAGAGTTCCCTGTTCCCTCTCTCAACGAGTGAATTTAATTTTGTCCGACTACTTATCAGGAATATCAGCCGATTGTCACTGATATTCCCGTTAATTTTGCTATTGGTTAAAGTTGATGGGAAGCGAGAAAAGCATCAACTTCTGCCGCAGTTGGTTGGGAAGCGATCGCACCTGGTTTAATAGTAGTTAATGCTCCCACAGCACTGGCATAGGTGACAATCCTTTTGGCTGTATCTGCATCTTTGAGGCTGTGAATCCCCATTTGTTGCAATTGATGGATAAACCCAGCCAAGAAACTATCTCCAGCACCAGTTGTATCTACCACAGACATGGAAAACGCCGGCATTTTACCTTCATTTTCCCCTAAACAATAGGCACAACCATGTTCACCGTCTGTCACCAAAACCCCTTCCAAAGAATTAAGCCTATAAGTAATTGCCCCTGGGTCTGTAGTATTAAATAACCATTGAGCTTCTTCTTTGGTTAATTTGAGAAAATCAAATCGCTTTAGCAATGACAGAATTTTAGTCTTAGCTGTATTTTCATCTTGCCAAAATACTGGTCGCCAATTGACATCGAGAATGATTTTGAGGTCATATTGTTCTGCTAACTCTAAAGCCCGCAAAACCGCTTTTTCACTTTCAGGATAGGCTAGTTCTAAAGTTCCTACTACCAAAAAGTCGGCTTCATTAAAGAGCGCAGTTGGTAACTTTGCAGCTTCTAGGCGAGTATCAGCAAATTCTGAAGTATCATATTTACCAAAACCAGCAAAAGTGCGATCGCCTGCTAAATCCCTAACCACATATACTTGTCTCGTTGGCGCTGTAGAATGACGTTGCACACCAGTTGTATCTACACCAACATCTTCTAATAATTTTATCAGTGTACTTCCTGCTTCGTCTTCACCCACAGCACCCATAAAACCGGCTGAAGTTCCCAACTTTACCAAAGCACAAGCTACATTCGCCGGCGCACCTCCAGGATAGGGAGTCCATGATTTCACTTCTTCTAGCTTAAGTCCCAATTGATCAGCTAAACAGTCAAGTAAGACTTCACCAAGACATAAAATAGAGGGATTACTCATTTCATTTTTGATTTTCGATGGGGCATAATCTAAATCTAGTTTGACACTATCGCAGTATGCACTTGAATACAGCTTTTTTATTTATCCTAGTTAAAATCAATACCTATTATTTGTAACAAGTAGGACTACAAACCTAAAATTAAAAGAAAATCTTGACATTAGTATTATTAGCAACATTTAAAACTATCTACCTCGGAAAGAATCTTCTAGAATGAGGAGTAAGATTTGAGTACATATACCAAGGGAGGAATAATAAGTCATGGCTACTAGTGAGTCTGGGACCCGTGTTAGTCTGTCAGACAGAGAACTGCAAATTATAGACTTAGTGGCTACCGGCTTAACTAACCAAGAAATTGCAGTCAAACTGGAAATTAGTAAACGCACAGTTGATAACCACATTAGCAACATTCTCACCAAGACGAAAACTGATAACCGTGTGGCTTTGGTACGTTGGGCTTTACAATGGGGTAAAGTTTGTTTGAATGATGTTAATTGCTGTCCTCTTTCTCCCCGGAATGATGAAAGTATCTCTTAGTCAAGAAGCTGATTAATCTAGCTTTTTTGCTATTTTATAGATTGCTGATTGAGAGTGGAGGTAGTTGATTTACGCTGTTGTGTACTACTTTGCATATTGAAAAAGCAAGGTTAAAGCACAGGTATCTAAAGGCGTAAATCAATTATCCCACAAATATACTTTTAATGATCGTTGCAGGTAATATCACATTATGTACAAACAATTGATTAAACCAATTATCTTTGTCATTACCAGCATGGTGACAATATTGCCACAGGTCAGTATTGCTGCACCAAAGGGTTTTCAATCCCCTAGTGGTAATATGTTTTGTGAGCTAATGCCAGGAGAAATAAACAGTTTAAGATGTGAAATCAATTCTTCACTGAAACCCAAACCGCCTCAACCTTATTCTGGATATTGCGGGTTTGATTGGGGAAGGGGTTTTTTGTTACCTGCTGATGCTAGACCAGAAATTTTGTGTATTAGTGATACTGTCGCTGATAAGAATAAAACTGTTTTAGCTTATGGACAGACTTGGAACAATGGCGGTTTTAAGTGTGTTTCCCAAAAAACTGGTTTAACTTGTACTAATAAAAATGGCATTGGCTTTTTTCTCAGTCGGGAAAAATGGCGTGTCTTCGGACTTTCTCAACCTTAGTTAAGCCAGCCAGGGAATGAATTCCCTGTCTAAAAGCTAAAGTCGGTTAAAACCGACTATTTCAGTATAAATAGGATAATTTTTGATTTTGAATTAATTAGAGTGCGTTTTAACGCATTTTAGCTTTGAAACCGTAACTTAAGTTCCGGGCAAGTTTGTTCCGCCAAACAAATAAGCTATTCCTAGCATAAGTTGACACCAATAATCACCGCTATACTAAACACGGGTGAGATTTAAACTTTTGCCAAATGACAAATAACCCAGATGTGTAGGGGTAAAGCAAGAGCTTCATAGGTGTTAACTTAATGTAAAACCTCTATCCCGCAAAGAACTCAAGTCGTCTCGTTCCCAGTCTCTGACTGGGAATGAATTCTAGAAGGCTCTGCCTTCAATAATATTAGAGGCAGAGCCTCATCAACTGCATTCCTAGTCAGAGACTAGGAACGAGATGTGGTAGGGATTTGAGCTTAAGTTGACACCAATGAAGCTCTTGCTTTACCCCTACGTTTAGAATCAAACAATCAAGCCGTTTTGAGTATAAAGGGGTTAAAATAGAGGAAAGAGCGATCGCCTACAATCGCCCTTTATCTGGGGCTGGCTACCTACTCAAATCCCATCGCCGCCGCCACAGCCTTAATATCAGCATCAATGCCCTGTTTGAATTGAGCATGACTGTGTTTAATAGCCGTATCTGGATCTTTTAACCCATTACCAGTTAAGACACAAACAACCGTTGCACCACTAGGAACTTCGTCTTTTACTTGTAACAAACCAGCCACAGAAGCCGCACTAGCCGGTTCACAGAAAATCCCTTCCGATGATGCTAAAAGTCGGTAAGCGTCGAGAATTTCCTCATCAGTCACAGACCGGAATCTTCCTTGACTGGCTGTTTGCGCTGCAATGGCTTTATCCCAACTGGCGGGATTCCCAATTCTAATGGCTGTGGCTATAGTTTCAGGATGTTCCACCCGTTGACCATTGACCAAAGGTGCAGCACCAGCGGCTTGAAAACCCATCATTTTCGGTAGGCGATCGCATTTACCATCTTGATGATATTGACAAAAACCCATCCAATATGCTGTAATATTGCCCGCATTCCCCACCGGAATACATAACCAATCGGGAGCATCACCCAAAGCATCAACAACCTCAAAAGCTCCGGTTTTTTGTCCTTCTAAGCGGTAGGGGTTGACAGAATTTACCAAAGTAATAGGATAACTATCTGCCACTTCCCGGACAATTTCCAGAGCGCGGTCAAAATTGCCTTTAATAGCTAACACCTCTGCGCCATACAGTAGCGCCTGTGCCAACTTACCTAAAGCCACATAGCCATCGGGAATCAGCACAAAGGGTTTCATTCCTCCCCGTCTAGCATAGGCAGCGGCAGCGGCAGAAGTATTACCAGTGCTGGCACAAATCACAGCCTTAGCACCTGCTTCTGCTGCTTTAGAAATTGCCATTGTCATCCCCCGGTCTTTGAAGCTACCAGTGGGATTAAGTCCATCATATTTAACATACACCTTCACCTGTCTGCCAATACGTTCGGCGATCGCTGGCACGGGAATCAAAGGTGTGTTACCCTCCAGCAAAGTCACCACAGGGGTTTTTTCACTGACAGGCAAGTATTGACGATAGGCTTCTATCAGCCCTGGCCACGGTTGGCAATGAGATTTAGCAGCAGACAGGCTCAAAGTCACAGGATTAAAAATTTCTTAATTAAGGATTTACGATTGGGAATGCTTTTGAATAAGTATCCCACTTTTCAAGTCTATATGTTAGTTGCGGAACACCGTAATAATGAAAAAATATTCAAGGCGGTTTTAACCGCCCGTGTCGCTTCCCTCTCAGGGCTAAAGCCACGCTTGTTTCCCACTTACCGGATATCCTTATGATAAAAACTATATAATGTCTTAACAAAGATTAAGATAAGTATATTATACTATCTCTAAATGGTGTGAGTTAAATTTCTAATGCCAACAACTATGTCTACTATGTCATCCAGTGTTTCCGAATGTGAATCCCACGCTAACTTAGTCGAGAAGTTAACGAAGGCGTACTATCAAGGCGATCAGCAAGTTAAGTTTATTAACTTACAAGCAGAGGTAGATTCTCTTTTAGAGCAATTGCAAAATCTCAAAAGCGAACGAATCGAAGCTCCTAGCGACGAAGCATAAATTAGGATCTGTGATAACTATTCAAATCGCTGATTAGTTTGTGACCAACGTTCCAAACTATATCCTTGCCTATTTTCTACCAGTAACGCTAGAGATTGATCATCGGTAAGTTGAGCGATCGCAATTAGCGTTTGCTGGTTTGCACGGGCAAAATCACTATAAATGACATTACTATCTGCCGAAAAGATGAGAGTCCGGGGACGTTTTTGATTATCTGTCGGTTTTGAAGTATTACCATCGAACTGATTTAAAGAGGCTATAGCAGCATCAGAAATAGTTAGCACAATCTCCTGATGTTGATCATTCGTCAAATCAGCCAATTGAACTGGCCAATCAGCCATTTTTTCGCGCATTTCCTGAAAATCAGGAATCACACCAGCAGTTAAATCACCCGACTGTTGTAATTTTCGCCATAGAACTGGCAGCATGGACTCCACTAACTTAGGTTGTTGTTGATATAAGTCCTTGACAGTTACCGGAGACGGTTCTAACCATGTTAACGCATCCACAGTCAGAGCTAAAGGTCGAGGCTGGAAAGAATTAACCTTGCGTTCAGGCAAGGCAGAACCCAACATTAACAACCGTAAACTCTGTCCCCTCACTTGTACAGCCTGAATAGTCGTCGTAGTAACCTCCTGTTCCCCATTAGGTTTCCAGACAATAACCTGCATACTGGGGTCAGAACTAATCCCCAGAAGTTTGCGCCAAAATCTTCGAGGTTGATTTTGCAGTTGGTCAAAATTAGCAAACGGATAACTTAACCAACTCATACCATCATGAAAGGCACTAACTTCCACCTGATACCAAACTTGATTATTAGTAATTTTCAAATCAGTTTGCAGAGATATTGGCAACCAATCCCCCTGATTAATGCGACTAACTTGTTTTACAGTGCCAATAATTCGACTTTTATAGGCATTGATTTTATCATCATCAAGTTGAGTTAAAATACCTTGAATATAGTTAAGTGTTTCCGCATTAATATTTGGTTGTGCTTGCAACCAAGCATTAGCTCTTTCTTCCCCCCGTTGCACCTTAAAAATTAACGCTACCCAAGCTAAAACCGCGCGACGATTAGGATTAAGTCGCAACGCTACCGCAGCCCGATTCCAAATTCTCCCCTTATCAGTTTGTAATAAATTAGTAATTTCTTGACCATTATCAGGTGAATTTTCCAATACCTGCAAAGCCTTTTCCCAACGACCATCAATAATATCTGCTGTAACTTGTTGGTGAGGACTTGCCCAATTTTTCTCAGCCTGCATTCTTGTAAATTCCGAATGTAAGCGGATGACATCTATTTGCGCCCGTGCTGCTGCTGAAAAAGGCTGTTTACGCTGTTTTTCTAAAGATTTCAACCATGTAAAAGCAGGAGTCCAAAGTCCATTTCTGGCTAATAACAGAGACTGTTGAAAAGCAAATTCATTAACGGCAGGTTTTTGGAAATTAATTGCTTCCAGATAAATAGAATTAGCCACTAACTGACTCGGTTTAACTTGATAAACTTGCAAATTTGGTTCTATATTTACCGTTTGATCAATAATTAAATCTTTTGAATCATTACCCGTTATCTCTTGCCATTTAGGTAACTGCCCATTGCGGGTTTTCCAAGATAACATTTTTTGTAAGCTTTTGAGAGTAGGATTGTAATAGACAACTTGACCATAGATAATATTATTATCGTTATTTTCGTATTCACCCCGCAAATAAAACCAAAATCCTGGAAACAGGTGAGGATCTGTAAAAGCTTTCACCTTAGTTAGAGGTAAATGTATTTTTGTTTCTTGATTGTCTGATTCAGAAATAACCACACCTGAAGAGGATTCTATAAAACCTTTCGATAGACCAATAACAGGTAATTTAGTAATTAAATAGTAGTATTTTTTTGACTGAAATTTATATTCCAAATCCTGAGAAAGTTTATAGATCCTCAGTTCTACCAATTCTTGACAATTAGACTGACAATGCTTGCGTTTTTGGAAAATTGGTAATAAAAAAGATTCCTCTGATTTACCATCTAAAGGCATGATTTCGCCAGATAGAAGTTGTTTTTGACTTAAACCGAGTTCAATAGCTGTAACTGTTTCCGGTAGTTCTCGTTTACCTGTAGATATTTTTGCCCATTTTGGTAAAAAATCATTCACCCAGATAACCTGGGCAGGATTTAAAATAAATAGCACACTCATCCAACCAACACCAATAATTACACCAGCACTGCTTAACAACAGACCCAGCACCAACGTAGACGATAACCAACTACGCCGTTGATAACGTTTGGGTAGTTTTTTAACATTCTTCTTCGTTACACCTTGAGGAGGCTGATTCAGTCCAGCAGCTTTTGGTATGCGTTTGCGGGGTTTATTGATCATCTGACGATTACTAGCACTGGTAATTTGATGTTGTTCAAAATCATCCATGATAAATTTTGACAAACTTAGTGCAATTTCGCCAGTGTACTAGTACATCATGGCGTAAATAAAGCAACTATTTTAAGCCTTGTAATCAATATTTCTTCGCTCCGTGTCCTCTGTGCCTCTGTGGTTCGTTTATATTGTAGGTTAGGTTGACGCAAATAAACCCAACAAAATATTTGATAATTTTGATAATGTTGGGTTGCGCTGTCGCTTAACCCAACCTACTGACTTAAGTAGGTTGGCGTTGAAAATTGTCGTTATGGCAAGGCAAAAGGCAAGAGGCAAGAGGCAAGAGTGAAGAGGGTTTGGGCGATTTTACGTTTCTTTACACAGTTTGGTTTTATTGTGTTCACCTACTTATACCATAAATAATAACCAATACAAACAAAAAAACCCCCTTGGGGGGGATTGTAGGTTATTCGAGTGGAGTGAACAACTAAGTAATAAATACCTAGAGTAAATAGAGTAATCCGAACAAAATAATCCAAATTACGTCTACAAAGTGCCAGTAAATTTCCGCTGCTTCAATGCCGAAGCGGTTTTCATTGCTGTAGTGTCCGGGAGTACGCGATCGCCACAAAACTGCTAAAATCGCTAAAACACCGATGGTAACGTGCAAGCCGTGAAAACCAGTCAAAACATAAAACGTACTAGCGAATAAATTGGTAGTCAGACCAAACTCCAAATGAGTATATTCATAAACCTGACCCGCCAAAAAAATCGCCCCCATAGCTGCGGTAATTGCCAACCAAAGCCGCATTCCTTTCGTATCATTCTTTTTAATAGCCGTATCAGCATTGTGCATCACAAAACTACTAGCTATCAAAATAGAAGTATTCACAGTCGGTAACAACAATTCTAAATCTGGAGTTCCTGTCGGTGGCCAGACAGGAATAGTAGAACGAAAAACAAGGTATGCACCAAACAAACCCATAAAAATCATGCCCTCAGCCACCAAAAACATAAATAGACCAGTCAAACGATGATCTGGATGTGCTTCATGATGAGAAATCACCGCATGGTGATCTAGTTCAGTTGTCGCCGTGTCAATAATTTGACCTTGCATAAATTGGTAATTGGTAATGGGTTCAAGGCAGGGCTATTTCATTTTCATCTAGCCCGCCTCAGAATGAATTCTGAGTCTAATAGCGAAAGTCGTCTAAAGACGACTAAAAGAAATTTCTAGTCCGTTTTAACGGACTTTAGTTATTAGCCCGGAACTTCAGTTCAGGGCGGGTTATGTCAATCCCTTAAAGTGCTGATTCAGTTTGGGGAGTTAACACAGGTTCAGTTTCAATTCTTTCCTCACTCACCCCATAATCGTAGGGACCAGTAGTCAAAACCGGGAGAGTTTCAAAATTCTCAATACTAGGAGGAGAAGAAGTCATCCATTCCAAAGTCAGCGCTTGCCAAGGATTATTGCCCGCTTTTTCCCCATAGAACCAACACCAAACCGCATTGATGATAAATGGTAACGTCGAAACCGCCAATATATAAGATCCGTAGGTACAGATTTCATTCAAAGTCGTGAACTTAGGATCATATTCCGCAATGCGGCGGTTCATACCCATTAATCCCAGTTTGTGCATGGGTAAGAAAGTCATATTTAAACCAATCATGGTGAGGGCAAAATGCACCTGACCCCAAAATTCGTTCAGTTTCCGTCCCGTCATTTTTGGAAACCAGTGGTAAATAGCCGCAAAAATCCCTAACACACTCCCACCAAACAAAACATAGTGGAGATGTGCCACCACAAAGTAAGTATCGTGAACGTGAATATCAAAAGGAACTGCTGCCAACATGACCCCACTAATGCCACCAATCACAAAAGTGGCTAAAAAGCCGATGGCAAACAACATGGGACTGTTGAGGCGGATTTTGCCACCCCAAATAGTAGCTAACCAACCGAAAATTTTAATACCAGTGGGGACAGCGATGATCATGGTAGTGATCATGAAAAACATCCGCAACCAACCGGGGACACCACTGGTAAACATATGATGCGCCCAGACGATTAAGCCTAAGAAGCTGATAGCTAGGGATGAAAAAGCGATCGCTTTATAGCCAAAAATCGGTTTACGGGCATGAATTGGCAGAATTTCCGAAATTGCCCCAAAGAAAGGCAAAATCATAATGTAAACTGCCGGATGAGAATAGAACCAGAACATATGCTGGTAAACAACAGGATCTCCCCCACCAGTCGGGTTAAAAAACGTTGTTCCTGCCAGCAAATCAAAACCCAGCAAAATCAAAGCCGCAGCTAATACTGGTGTAGATACCAACACCAAAGCCGAAGTTGCAATCATCGCCCAACAAAACAACGGCATTTGAAAGATGCCCATACTAGGAACACGCATCTTCCAAAGGGTGACGAGAAAATTAATCGCCCCCAAAATCGAAGAAGTTCCCAATAGCAACACACTCATAATCCAAATCCCCTCACCCACCTGGCCTGTTACCAAACTCAGAGGTGGGTAAGAAGTCCAACCAGCATCCGGGGCATCACCTACAGCCAAACTAGCAACCAGTAATACACCTGCTGGGGGAACCATCCAAAAAGCTACCGCATTCAGGCGCGGAAATGCCATATCTCTCGCCCCAATCATCAATGGGATCAAATAGTTAGCAAATCCTGCTCCTGTTGGTACAATCCACAAGAAAATCATGATTGTGGCGTGGAGTGTAAACAGGCTGTTGTAGACTTCAGGCGTGACAAAATCCACTTCTGGAGTCCGTAATTCTGTCCGCACCAAATCAGCCATTACGCCGCCAATGCAGTAAAAAACAAACGATGTTACCAGATATTGAATCCCAATCACCTTATGGTCTGTACTAAAACCGAAAAAGTCTCGCCAATGCCTTTCCCCATGTTCTTCAGCATGGTTAGGGACATTAGCAATTTCTTCTAACTGTGCTTGTGTCATATTTTAAAAAAGAGTTAACCGAGCGGTTCAAAACCCCGTCTATACAGGCGAAACCCACCTTCGTGGGTTAAATGAACTTGATTTTTATTAGTCCACGCAGGTGGACTTTGTTTGTGTAGCCGCGTTCGCGGAGCGTGGCGAAGCCATATTCTATTCGCGGGGACTTTGTTTATTAACCGGGACTTGATTTTGTAAACCCTGCAACTCTTACAATTCCCAAACTACTTAATTTGATGCAGAATTTCTGAGTGAATGCCCATATCCTTGATGTAAGGAGAGAGAAATTCATCGGCAGTCATGGACATAGAATTCACAGCTACCGCTTGATTAGGGATATCTTTACCAGCAATTAGCTGTTCTTGCATCCAACTATCAAAAGCTTCCTGTGTCTCCACAACTACTTGGCTTTTCATCACCCCGTGATATGGACCACACAATTCAGCACAAATTAGGTCATAATCGCCCGCTTTTCTGGGTGTAAATCGCAAATGGGTTTGTCTACCAGGAATAGCATCTTGTTTCACCCGAAATTCAGGAATCCAAAAAGCGTGGATGACATCGTTAGCTGTCATGTTGATTTCCACAGTTTTGCCAATGGGTAAATGCAGTTCACCCGTTGTTACGTCCGTGTCTGGATAGTTGAATAACCAAGCATATTGGAGTCCAGTGACGTTAATGGTCAATTCTGGCGGGTTTTTAACTTCATCAGAATTTGTCTTTAACTGTGATACTTGTACAGTCGCAGCCATTGCCGTTCCCGGCATATTCATGGCATCTTCCATCATCGGGGCAGCATGAGCCGAATGGGGATCAAAGCCACCCATGTTGTTATACACATCAAAACTGTAGAGAGAAATACCGACAACGATAATTGCGGGGATCGCTGTCCACAGTATCTCTAGAGGTACATTACCTTCAATGGCTGGTCCATCTTCATTGTCTCCAGCCCGACGACGATATCTAATAACAGCGTAAATTAAAACACCTTCAACAATCAAAAATATGCCTGTAGAAACAGTCATCATGGTGTTGAATAGACCATCTACCAAAGGGGCTTCGTCGGAGGCCGCTACAGGTAACAGACCGTGATTTTGACCGTACCAGAGACTGGCAAGTGTGAGGACAATGCCAATGAGTAATGTCCAGATTGCATTTGGAATTTTCACGGCTGATTTGGTGATTAATTGACTATTTTATCTCAATACCTTCGATTCGTAGGTTGGGTTAAGCGACAGCGCAACCCAACAAAGCAAAAAATGGTAAAGGCATTTTTATCTGTAAGTTACTTCACTTTTTAAAGTAACTCTACTTACTAAGGTAGTGCAGGGAATGAGATATAGTGTCCGCTGGTCTGAAATCTTTATTAATTTTTTCGATTAATAACACAATTTTGAGTACAAGGGAGATAAGTTGTCTTGCCCAGGTTAGATGACAATTAGGCAAAAATTTTCAGAAATTTCCATTAATTCCCATTGGTTAATTATTTCCATCTGCAAAACAGCACGAAATCTTACAGCGAAAACTAGCTAAAGTGATCCAAAGTATAGGGGAAGGCTGATTTCCATATTCTGACCTATACGTTAGGGTGAATATAAGTTGGCACTAAATCAAAATAGAAAATTCTCAATTTCCAGCACAAGCGGTCCGAAGGTATTGTTAATGAACGAATTTGTCCTAGAACAACAAAATAAAGCGGCAATAGTAGCACAACAGCCCCAGGAGATGATTCGTCGCTTGGTGTGGAAAATATGCGTAGCCACCTTGATTTTGATGGCTATAGGCAGTGCTACCCGCGTCATGAATGCTGGACTTGCTTGCCCTGACTGGCCTTTGTGCTATGGGGAATTAGTTCCAGCTAAACAAATGAATCTCCAAGTGTTTTTGGAGTGGTTTCATCGTCTAGATGCAGCTTTAATTGGCTTTAGTGCGATCGCCCTTTGTGGTTTATCCTGGTGGCATCGTCAACATTTACCCAAGTGGCTACCTTGGGCATCCACATTTGCCCTGTTTTTAATCGTCTTCCAGGGGATTTTGGGAGGACTGACTGTAACTGAATTATTGCGGTTTGATATCGTTACCGCCCATTTAGGAACAGCACTACTATTTTTCACCACTTTGTTAATTATCGGTACAAGTTTGATCCCCTATCAAGGCACGGGAACAGTAGGAAAGTTGCCCTGGGTGGGTTTAACTGCTGCTGTTTGTGTCTACTTGCAAAGTTTACTGGGTGCAATAGTAGGTTCGCGTTGGGCTTTACACCAATGTTTGGCAGGAGAACTGCTTGCAGCAGCGCCTCGCTATCAACTTTGTGATGTCATGTACAGCCATATTTTTGGCTTAGTACCGCCAACTATCGCTACTTTAGCAGTTGTTTTCATTTCTTGGCGGACACCGGCACTGCACCCGACTTTGCGAAAACTGGCAAATATGGCTGGTGGTTTGTTGATTTTACAACTCCTCTTAGGTGTGGCTACCTTCCGCCTACATTTACAAGTTGAACCTCTCACTGTTTCTCACCAAGCTATCGGTGCGACTTTACTGGGGACTTTGGTAGTATTTACAGTTTTATCATTACGGGATGGTTTACTTCCTCAGTCACCAAACTTACAGCAGATTCCAGATCAATAAGGTACAGAATCTAAATTCAAAACCAGTTTTACTCGTGACTCGGTGACTCCTGCTGTAACTCATGGCGTAAATCCATAAAATCTCATTTCTCTGTCCTCACAGCCAGCGGTTTGCTGACCAGTTCTTGAAAAATAAGGAAAAAGACCCAACATGATTGAGACTAATGTCTCTCGTCGTCAACACGACACATTTCTCCAAGTCGTTCAAAGTTACTACCAGCTAACCAAACCCCGGATTATTCCCCTGCTGTTAATTACTACTGCTGGGAGTATGTGGATAGCCGCCAAAGGTGAGGTAGATCCCTGGTTGTTAATTATCACGATGATTGGTGGGACTTTAGCAGCAGCCAGCGCCCAAACTATTAACTGTATCTATGACCGAGATATAGATTATGATATGGAACGCACGCGCCACCGTCCTATGCCGTCTGGGAAGATACAACCCCGGGATGCTTTAATTTTTGCGATCGCCCTAGCTGTACTTTCTTTTACCCTCCTCACGGTATGCGCCAATCTTCTAGCAGCATTTTTAGCCTTCTCTGGCATCATCTTTTATGTTTTAGTCTATACTCACTGGCTCAAACGTCATAGCACCCAAAATATCGTCATTGGTGGTGCAGCAGGGGCAATTCCCGCTCTAGTCGGTTGGGCAGCAGTCACAGATACTTTAAGCTGGGCAGCTTGGCTAATTTTTGCCATTGTCTTTTTGTGGACTCCTCCACATTTCTGGGCTTTGGCGCTCATGATTCGTGATGATTACGCCAAGGTAGGCATCCCCATGTTACCTGTAGTCGTAGGCGATGAAGCCACCGTCAGGCAAATTTGGTTTTATACGGTAATTACTGTCACAGCGACTATTTTACTGTTTTATCCCTTACACGCCAGTGGCATTGTCTATGCTGTTATTGCCTTGACTTTAGGGGGAGTATTTGTCCATAAATCTTGGCGGTTGTTGCAAAATCCCCAAGATAAAACCATCGCCCGCGAGTTATTTTTGTATTCCATTTCCTACATGATGCTGTTGTGTTTGGCAATGGTGGTAGATAGTTTACCCATTACTCATCATTTAGTGAGTACAGTGCTTCATCAAATGCGCTTGTAGTCATGCTCAGGACATAGATACCAGATCCCCGACTTCTCGAAGAAGTCGGGGATCTATTAATTAAGGGTATTGACGATAATTCTTTGGCATTACGCGGTGGTAAGTAATTGGACAAAAATATTTACAGTCATTGCGAGCGAAGGGAAGCAATCACAACCCTTGGAATTGCTTCATTTCACTTCGTTCCATATGGCTAACGCCACGCTGCGCTAACGCAATGACATTGTGTAATTAATTCTGTCTCACTACTTAGTTTTGGTAGTGAGGATGATCCAGCGATCGCTCCTAATGTCTTAGAATTCACTAATCTGATCTATATCGTCAATGTTCTCACTGCCATTAAATACGGTTATATTCTCAAGAATGAAGATGATGATATTCCTGAAGAATTAAGAAGAATATTGGCAGGTTATAAACAAAAATTTGCTGATCTTGATTATGAGATTGGCAACATCATATCGTTGATTAACGTCTAAAAGGGCTATGAGTATGCAGCAGTCAGCGGGTGCTTGAAAAGGGACATTTAACCTCACTTTAACAAAATTTTGCCTGTAGAAGTGGGGTTCTCTAAACCGAACATTAGCTGACTAGCTGAATACTAGCTTGTCAAATTTAAATAATCTATCACTATATTTTGATACCCAATAGGAATCTCATCAGAAATGGTTGCGCCTACCTGTATTTTGTAAAGTATATTTGGAGAAAATTTTCCTTTGGAAGTACATTCACCGCTGGCAATCAATTTGAAAATGGTTGCGGATTCTATCTCACGTGGCTTGCGATAGTATATTACTGAATCTTGAGTTATGAAGGGAGGACAACCCATACCAGGTTTTATAATACAAGACAAATCTGAATTTGGTAGCTGCTTGGTTGTATTCACAAATAGATATTTAGTGATTGTTAGCGGTACTATGGCTACAAACAAGTGAAATCCTTTTTGTGTGTCCAAAAGGAATGTATCTCCAAGATTTACGTTATTATCAGCCATTTAACACAGCATCCAAGAAGGCTTCTTTTTCTGCTTCTTCGCCGATACCTCGAATTTCGTCATCGTTTTTACCTAGTTGTCTAAGGATTTCCTCAATGTAGATAGGGGCGGATTTCGCTGCTGGCAAAGGATTTTTCCATTCGGGGAATTCTTGGTGTGTTTTCTCTGCTAATTCAAAACGGTCAAGATGCCCAACAGCCTCATACACCTCTTGAATAATTCTTAGCTCTACTCTAGAAAGATGGTTAATACCTGGATCAGCTTTAAGTTGAACTTCGTAATTATCACGATTAGTTGAGATGTACTCAAACCAGATGTTGTTATCGTCTTTACCTTTGATCAAGTCATAAACATTACTCAAAACTGGACCCAATGGCATGGCTACATAAGAATCACCAGTAATGGGTTGATCTAAACGTTCAAAGGCAATACGATCTGCTGTGTATAACAACTTGACAAGTCCTAAATACTTCATGGGATTTCCATTCCCACAAAGTTTCAAGAATAGAGCAGCCGTTTCAACTGCTTTCTCTGGATTGAATTTAAAACGTATAGACATAAGTTCCACCAGAGTCCACTACAATAGTATTATTGTACTATTTGTCCGAAAATAAATAAACAGTATTAGAGCTTGTCCATTTTACATAAATTCCGTGTATGTTACATAATTCTCACAAATAATTTTTGATATAACTACCGCTTTGACAATTTACAACAAAACTTGAAAAAATTAGCTCTACTATTAACCACATTTATGAAGATAAAATAGATTTTTTGTCGTGATTTTATATCAAAATATATTCTATTAAAACTTTTATCTATATAAAAAACTTATGATTAAGTCAATTAATTTGACATTGCCACACACTTTATGATATCTAGGTTTATTTGGGACTACTAACAAAAATCGCAACATCAATGGTCTATTGTTTGGATTTAGTCCCCAAAATGCTGGTAATATCACTCTCCTCAGTACACAAACCCCAGGAAAAGTAATTAATAGCTACTCATTAACCGATCAACCTGTGTCATCGTAATTGGATATCTACTATTGTTGATATAGATATCCAAAATTTTAGCCTGTGCTAAAATCAGCATACCGGCACGACGCAGGTGATGGGAAAAATGCCATGTTTGAACGCTTCACAGAAAAAGCCATTAAGGTAATCATGCTGGCCCAAGAAGAGGCCCGCCGTTTAGGTCACAACTTTGTCGGAACTGAGCAGATCCTCTTGGGTCTGATTGGCGAAGGCACAGGAGTAGCCGCCAAGGTGCTGAAATCAATGGGAGTTAATCTCAAAGATGCTCGCATTGAAGTTGAAAAAATCATAGGACGGGGTTCAGGCTTTGTCGCCGTGGAAATTCCGTTTACGCCACGAGCAAAACGGGTTTTAGAACTATCCTTGGAAGAAGCACGCCAATTGGGGCATAACTACATTGGTACCGAGCATCTGCTGTTGGGACTGATCCGCGAAGGGGAAGGTGTCGCAGCCAGGGTGCTAGAAAACCTCGGTGTAGATTTGACCAAGGTGAGAACCCAAGTGATTCGGATGTTGGGAGAAACGGCGGAAGTTACGCCGGGTGGCCCCTCTGGTCGCACTAAAACCCCAACTCTCGATGAGTTTGGATCGAATCTGACCCAAATGGCCATAGATAACAAGCTTGATCCTGTGGTGGGACGCGCCAAGGAAATTGAGCGGGTTATCCAAATTTTGGGTCGCCGGACGAAAAACAATCCCGTGTTGATTGGTGAACCAGGTGTTGGTAAAACCGCCATCGCTGAAGGTTTAGCTTCACGTATCGCTAGTAAGGATATCCCCGATATCTTAGAAGATAAGCGTGTAGTCACTCTCGATATTGGTTTGCTAGTAGCAGGAACTAAATATCGCGGTGAATTTGAAGAACGTCTCAAAAAAATTATGGATGAAATCCGCTCTGCGGGTAATGTCATCCTGGTAATTGACGAAGTTCACACCTTAATTGGTGCAGGTGCAGCCGAAGGGGCGATTGATGCAGCGAATATCCTCAAGCCAGCTTTGGCGCGGGGTGAGTTGCAATGTATCGGTGCGACTACTTTGGATGAGTACCGCAAGCACATTGAACGGGATGCAGCGTTGGAAAGACGCTTTCAGCCTGTAATGGTGGGTGAACCTTCTGTTGATGAAACAATAGAAATTTTATATGGTTTGCGCGATCGCTATGAAGCACACCACAAGCTGAAGATATCCGATGAAGCATTGGTAGCGGCAGCGAAATTGTCTGATCGTTATATTAGCGATCGCTTTTTGCCAGATAAAGCCATTGACTTGATGGATGAAGCGGGTTCACGGGTGCGCTTGATTAACTCCCAACTGCCCCCAGCAGCCAAGGAATTAGACAAGGAACTACGGCAAATCTTAAAAGAAAAAGATGATGCAGTCCGTTCCCAGGACTTTGATCGGGCGGGAGAATTGCGCGATCGGGAAATGGAAATCAAAGCCGAAATCCGCACCATTGCTCAAACCAAGAGTAACGGTGCTAGTGGTGACGGCGTTGAACCTGTAGTTACAGAAGAAGACATTGCTCACATTGTCGCTTCTTGGACAGGTGTACCGGTGAACAAACTTACCGAATCTGAGTCCGAGAAGTTGCTGCACATGGAGGACACCTTACATCAGCGCCTCATCGGTCAAGAAGACGCTGTTAAGGCTGTTTCCAGAGCCATCCGTCGCGCTCGTGTCGGGTTAAAAAATCCGAATCGGCCGATCGCTAGTTTTGTCTTCTCCGGTCCAACTGGGGTAGGTAAAACTGAATTGGCGAAATCCTTGGCTTCCTACTTCTTCGGTTCGGAAGAAGCCATGATTCGCTTAGATATGTCCGAATACATGGAGCGCCACACCGTCAGTAAATTGATCGGTTCACCTCCAGGTTATGTCGGTTACAACGAAGGTGGTCAGTTAACAGAAGCTGTTCGTCGTCGTCCTTACACTGTGGTGCTATTCGATGAAATCGAAAAAGCCCACCCCGATGTCTTCAATATGCTCTTGCAAATTTTGGAAGATGGGCGTTTAACTGACGCGAAAGGTCGCACGGTGGACTTTAAGAACACTTTGCTGATTTTGACTTCCAACATCGGTTCTAAGGTAATTGAAAAAGGCGGTAGCGGTATTGGTTTCGATTTTGCTGAAGATGCTAACGAATCTCAATACAACCGGATTCGTTCTTTGGTGAATGAGGAACTGAAGAATTACTTCCGTCCTGAGTTCCTGAACCGGTTAGATGAAATTATCGTCTTCCGTCAATTGAATAAGCTGGAAGTTACCCAAATTGCCGAAATCATGCTCAAGGAAGTGTTTGGTAGGTTGACGGAAAAAGGCATTGTCTTAGAAGTCACAGACCGCTTCAAGGATCGCTTGATCACTGAGGGTTACAGTCCTAGCTACGGTGCAAGGCCATTACGTCGGGCAATTATGCGCTTATTGGAAGATAGTTTGGCGGAAGAAATTCTGTCTGGACGCATCAAAGATGGCGATACTGCTCTTGTTGATGTTGATGAAAATGGCATTGTTCAAGTTAGTTCTCAGCAAACACGGGAGTTATTACCCCAAGGTGTTGAGTCTTAGTTAGGTTTTTGTAATTGTAAATTGAACGGTAGAGGATTTCGGTTCTCTACCGTTTTTTTTGTTTTTTCTCACGCAAAGGCGCAGAGGCGCAAAGAGGAGAAGGAGATTTTTGTAGCGGACTTAGAGATTGAAACGAACAGTTCGTTGAGAAACTTCCAGGCGCGGAGAGGGGAAGGAGGTTTTTGTAGGGGACTAGTCATCTTCAACTAACCTCGGATCAGGTACTCCGTAAAGTCGTTCGGCTAGATCTATATCACGTTCATAATTTGGTTCATACCCGTAATACTCAAGCTTTGTTAGTGGTCTTTCATAAAAGTCAGGAAGAAGTTGAGGAAATTAGACAAATAGCACTGAGGGAAGCATATTTAGATGAGGTGCTAAGTGTCTAGTATTTCTATAAACATAGGAGATGTATTTTTAATTGATACACCTCCTAATGGCCAACATTTTTATGTCGCAATTGCAAAAACTTCTGATAAGTAATGGGACAGAATTAATTACACAATTGATTTTTCTGTTCCCTGTTCCCTGCGATGCACTGAGCTTGTCGAAGTGTTCCCTGTTCCCTCTCTCAACTCCCTGTTCCCTCTCTCAACGAGTGAATTTAATTTTGTCCGACTACTTAATAAATATTTATTTGTTAATTTAACAGACAAGAAAAATAACTCTGAAGGAGTTTGTGTTTTAGCACCAGATCCGAGTTTACCAAGTTTTATTAACAAGGAATCTGTTATAGCTTACTATTTTGCTCGTGAGATGGATGCAAATGATCTTGCTATTTGTATAACTTCTGGTAGTCCTATTCCCAAGGATTGTTTATCTGCTGATATTGTATCACAAATTCAACAGGGAGGATTGATTTCTAAGAAGTTGAAGAATAAATATAAAACTGCATTGAAGAATTTTTTAGGAATTGATTAAATTAAACTTAGTAATGGGAAAGGTTTACTTGAAAATCACGAATAATTGGTAATTGATAAAAATGAGGTAAGGTGAATTATAAGTAATACAAAATCTGTGCGTCGTCGTCAACCAGGGAGAATTTTTCCAGAATTTACAATACCACCGGAAGAATTAGCTAGAAGGGAAGCAGCGAAACGAGAGGAGAACATAGTGAACTCAAATTTTCTGAAAATATTGATGAACTGAAACAACAGTTTATCAACCGTCGTGAATTTATGAAATTATCAATAGAGGAACGAAAAAAGATTTTAGCGTCACAATCCGATTTAATGTTAGGGCATTACCAGCATAATTAAGAGTAGTCATGATAAAAGATTAATTAAAAATTAAGAATAATGCTTAACTGATTAGGCATTTGTGAATGGATATGATATACTGGGTCACAGAAAACTGTAAAATCATATAATCCTCAAGTTTTAGATTTAATTAGTAAAAATATAAGGAAGAATAAATATGATCACAAATAGTCACTTAATTTCAGGTGAAACATTTATTGATAAAAATAGCTTGGATATTTATCCAGTCTCTCGTTCCGACGATGAAATTAACGAAAAATATAATAAAGGAGAGATAAGAATTGTAACGGAACAGGCTCGTTATCCAATTGATAGTATAGAAACTATGCTTGACAGTAAAAGGTATATCCTAAATCCTGAATACCAGCGCAGGAAAAGATGGAATTATACTCAGAAATCTCGTTTAATAGAATCATTAATAATGAATGTGCCAATTTCACCTATATTTCTGTATGAAATAGATTATTCTACTTATGAAGTAATAGATGGAGAACAAAGACTAACGGCTATATATGATTTTTATAAAGGAAAATTTAACCTAGAAGGTCTAGAATATTGGCAGGAACTTAATGGACGAAATTATCAAAATTTGCCTGGACAAGTTAGAAGAGGAATAGATAGACGCTATTTATCATCTATTGTCTTATTACAAGAAACAGCTAAAAATGAAAGAGAAGCTGAATATGTAAAACATATAGTTTTTGAAAGATTGAATAGTGGAGGAGATAAATTAACTCCACAAGAAACGAGAAATGCCTTACACAATGGTAAATTCAACCAAGTATGTATAAAACTTGCTCAAAATGACTATTTCCGTAAAATGTGGAAACTACCTTTAGAAAGCGAAGGAGAAGAAAAATTACTTAAAAGTGAATCTTATCGCAAAATGGAAGATGTAGAATTAGTTTTGCGATTCTTTGCTTATCGTCATATAGATAATTTAAAATCTCCTGTGGATAGATTTTTAGATGAATACTTAAAACAAGCAAATAATTATTCAGATGAAACAATTAAATATCTTGAAACCCTGTTTAACGAAACTATTCAGTTGATATATACTATATTAGGAGATTCAGCTTTTATACCTCCAAAAGGAGAGCGTGAGAGAACAAAGCCATTAAAAACTATATATGATCCAATAATGCAGGTGTTTGCAAACAATATTGCTTATAAGGAAAGTTTACTGATAAATAAAGATGCTATTAAAAATAATTTATATTCAGAGCAAGAATCACTAAACATCAAAGAAGAAAATAATAGATTGCTATTTGATGGTAGATACAATAATAAAAAAGATGTGGAAGCACGCATGAGCTATTTTCATAATTTCTTACAGAACTATATTTAATTAATTATTGATAGAAATTATGAATATACAATCATTGGAAAACTTTAAAAGAGAAGTCAATCAAATCAGAGAATATTTAAAACATATTCAATATGTAAATGATGTAGCTGCTTATTTTGTTTTAGAAAGCGATAATGAACAAATCAGAAAATTACTGAATACACTGAAAGAGCTGAAAGAGCATGATAGAAGTTTTAGAACAGATAAGCGAATATTTGAATATAAAGCATCTATTATCTCACTATATGGACTGCTAGAAAAATATGTAGAAATATGGATTAAAGAGTATCTTGATTTTCTATCGACTGTCATACCTGAATATACACAAATACACGAAAAAATCAGAGACAATCATTTTGAACTTTCTTTAAAATTGATAAATACTATTACCAGTAGGGAAAGTGCCAAATATCAGCATCTTACAAAAGAGGAAGTGCTAAAGAAACTTAATAATTGTATAGTCAATCCTACCAAATACCAAATTAATACAGATGCTTTTGTTCTTTTGTCAGGTAATTTAAAACATAACAAAATTGTAGAGTTATTCAACAAGTTAAATTTGGATTTGAATGAGGAATTGTTAAAAAATGAAGAACTTAAAAATGAAATTGGTTTAAACCAAAATACTATTTCTAGAATAGAAAAGGATATTTTGTATAATAAAATAAATGATTTGGTTGAAAGAAGAAACCAAATTGCTCACGGTTCAGAAGAAGTAGATGATATCCTCAGCATATCTGAATTAGAACCTTATATTCAATTTTTAGAGAAATATTGTCAAGCTATTTTTCAGACATTATTTGAACAAGTTATTAAAGAAGAATCCAGACATACTTTTCAGAAAGTAGAAAATGTAATTAAAATTTTTGGCAATAAAGTATTGGCGTTTGAGCTTGAAAATTATACGATAAAAGTTGGAGATATGTTAATTATCCAAGCAAAAGAAGGTAGGTTTTATAAAAAACCTATTTTAACAATTCAATTAGATAATACCGAATATCCTGAACTTATAGTTACAGAAAAAACAAAGATTGCTGCAAGTGTAGATTATAAAATAAAAGATAATCACACATTTTACATAGTGAAAAAATAATGAAATCGCTCTTAGTTAGATTATGGTAGAGAAGTGCGATTGTGCGGAACTCAGTACCAGAAGGCGATAGCGAAGCGCTCCGCAGGAATCGCTGAGATAAGGTCAGTGAAAACACAAGTTTAAGGTTATAGAATATAGAATTAGTCCAGATAGTAGTAGTATTCCACTTTACTATGGGGAGATAAAAATCAATGCAGACAACAAATACCACCCCGCACCAGACCTAGTGAAGAATAACTGGGAATTTACAGAAGTATGGATAGATCCGATGTTATCACCCCCATATATTCTGTTATTGCTTTGCGACAGTGAAGGAAATTGTCAAATTTATGATCCTAAACAAGGTGAGAAGGTTGTATTTTCTAGTCATAATTATGAAGCAGCTAAGTTATGGTTACTAGAAGATGAGTATGAACCAGTTGAGGGTAGGCTTCTAGCTGCGGAATTAGTGTGAGTTAGTTATTTTTTGTTTCACGCAGAGGCGCAGAGGCGCAAAGATGCAAAGAGGAGAAGGAGTGATATATTCGTTATAATGAGTTTTATTGAGGAGTACGGGTCATTCCTACATCTGAGCAGAAAACGCAGTTATTTATTCTGTGTTGTTGGTTAACTAAACTATATTTACCCATAAACTTGGTTCGAGTTGATAAACGTACAGGTAATGTATTTATTCTCGCGGGTGAAGAGAATATGATAGAAATATATCCTAATGGTAAATGGAGGTATGTGGTATGAGTCAGCCTAACTTCCAAGGTATGAGTACAAAGCAATTACGTGCTTATGTTTTATCTCATCGAGATGATCAAGAGGCATTCTACATTTATGTAGATAAATTAAATGCTGAGGCAAATTGGGTAGAAATGCCACCATCAGAATCTGTTGATGATTTGATGAATTTTCCTGAATTTTTGCAGCATTTTAGTAATGGTAAAAGATTAATTGAAAGTGAAGAATAACTATTATGATTTTTACTGATGTGGTAGAAGCAATAAAAGGGTTTTCAATTGAAGAAAAGTTACAAATTCAATTGTTATTGCAGCAATATTTAAGAGAAGAACGCCGCGAGGAAATTTATCAAAATTTGCAAGCACCGAAGCGAGAAAAAGAAAATGGTGAACTCACATTTTCTGCCAATATTGATGAATTCAAACAACAGTTTCTCAGCCGTCGTGAACTTATAAAGTTACCTATAGAGGAACGAAAAAAGATTTTAGCGTCACAATCTGATTTAATGTTAGAGCATTACCAGCAAGATAAAGAATGGCAAGAATTACAAACGGGAGACTTAATTGATTACTAATTCTTCTATTCCTAAACGGGGTGATATCTGGCTGACTAATCCTTCATAGGGAGGTAAAAATTTTTAAAACTTAATAAAATTCTAGGTTACGTAGTGCGATCGCTTTTAGTTAGATAATCGTGGAGAGGTGTGATCGCTCCTAGTTAGATAATGGTGGACAGGTGCGATCGCTTTTATTCCCTAGAAATATGATTTAACTCCCCAGGTAAAATCACTGGAATTTCTGAACCTAAAAATCCAGACACATCACGAGTTACAATCACATCTACCATTGATTTCATAGCACAAGCATACTGCACAGCATCCTCAAAATCTTGAAAATTTAAAGCTACTGCTGTTTCTAAAATATTTTTATCAACTGTGCAAATGTATAAATCTGTGAGAATTTGAGAAATTGCATCTTGAGCAACTTTTACACCTGCGGCTTTACGAATAATATAATAAATATTAGTAATTGTAGTAGCAGCAATAAACCCTATAATCTCACCTGCATCAATTTTTGCAAATAGCTTGACTGCATCTTCTACAAAAGCTTCTCTTTCTAGTAAAAAATCTAAAACCACATTCGTATCAATAAAAACTCGCTTCATTTGTATTTTTCAGTTAGATAAGTGACATAATCTCTATTAATATTCTCATTATTTGAGATATTTACACTCTTAGCAATACCACGCAGTCGAGATAAATTACCCTTCTTTGATGGTGATATAGTTTCTTGTTGTATTGATTCTAATACAGTTTGTACCAATTGCCAGCGTTCACTCATTGGTAACTGTAATACTTGTTTTTGCAATTCTTGTAATGTCATGAGAAGATATCAAAAATTATCCATTTTAATTATATATGGTTCTTTGGTACTTTTTATGGAGAACCCAGTTCAAAATCATTGAAAGCCTTATTGTATCGGCATTTCATTAAAAATATTGGGCATAATAGGTTATAACCCTTGCCCCGTAAGGGTTTCGCGGTAATCAATCCTCAATTACCATAAAATCTACGCAAGAACCTTATATATAAATTTAACTATATTATCATATTAGGTACGGGTGATCAACTAAATATTATCACCACCACAGCAGATGCAAAAGCTGTGAGAGCCGCTTCTGCTCAAGGTGTGGATTTTCATGTATATATTCATCCACCTTTTCCTTTAACTGGTAATTAATCATGCAAATCACTGTTTTACCACATCTACAAAGTACATAAGTAGGTTGGCGTTGAAAATTGTCGTTATGGCAAGGCAAAAGGCAAGAGGCAAAAGGCAAGAGTGAAGAGGGTTTGGGCGATTTTACGTTTCTTTACACAGTTTGGTTTTATTGTGTTCACCTACTTATAAATTAATTCAAAATGCTTTCCCCAAGGGAATAGAATCACAATCTTATTTACCGCTTTTATTATTACTTAGTGAGGAAATGTCAGATAGGAATTTAGCTGAAGTTGTAGCTTACTATAGCGGTAAAGATTATAGTGTTGTCCTCAATGATGTATATCGGGTACAGTCAATTGATGTACCCACATCTGAAGCGATCGCTAATTTAAAGGAAAGATTACTTGTGTGTGGTTATAAACAGTGGCTTGAGGAAGGATAAACTGTACTGCTAATCAATTATAATAAACTAATCACGAAAAAGGATGAAACAAAATGCAAGCCATTCTCCTCAGCAGCGAAGAAGTCGCAAAACGTGCCAAAGAATTATATGAAAATGGCATTCGTCAACAAGTTGAAACCGAGGAAAACATCGGTAAAATGATAATTATTGATATAGAAACAGGTGAATATGCTATTGATAAAACAGGCATAGAATCAGCACATTATTTACGGAATAAAAACAGATTTGCTCGACTTTTTGGTATTCGCATTGGTTATAAAGTTGCTGCCTCCTTTAGTGGAGAAATGGAGCGTGATTATCGGTGATAAATGGCATTATCAAAAATGGACGCGCAACTGTCAATGTTATATTTCGATTACCAGAACAACCAGATTTTACAATTGAATTTGTGATTGATACAGGTTTTACAGAGTTTCTTTCCTTACCTCCAGCAGCCGTGAATCTTTTGGGATTCCCTTTTGTCTATGATATGTACGCAAATTTAGCAGATAATAGCCGTGTGCTTTTACCAGTACATCAGGCTACTATTATTTGGAATGGTGAGGAAAGAGCCGTTAATGTATTAGCCACAGGAAAGCTACCATTATTGGGAACTGGTTTACTTGATGGTTATGAATTATCTATCCAATTCATAGAAAGTGGTTTAGTAACAATTCAAGAATTATAATCGCTTTTAGTTCAACTATACTAGAGATGTGCAATTGTGCGGAACTCAGTAAGTAATTGGACAAAAATATTTACAGTCATTGCGAGCGAAGGGAAGCAATCACAACCCTTGCGATTGCTTTATTTCACTTCGTTCCATATGGCTAACGCAACGCTTACGCAATGACATTGTATAATTAATTTTGTATCACTACTTACCACAGGCGATAGCGAAGCGCTGACCGAAGGTATCGCTCTTTTTTAGCTTTTAGTGGAAGATGTGCGTTAGCGAAGCACTCCGTAGGAATCGCTTTTTGTCAACACCACAGCAGATACAAAAGCCATGATAGCCGCTTCTGCTCGTATGTTCCCAAAACAAAAAAAAACGCCCCCCGTAATTGGGGAGCGTTTTTTATTTAACTAAACCGATTAACCGTTGATTGCAGGAGCGCTTAAAGCAACAGGAGCAACATCAGCAGCAGCCAAATCTAGGGGGAAGTTGTGAGCGTTGCGCTCGTGCATTACTTCCATACCTAAGTTAGCGCGGTTGATTACGTCAGCCCAGGTAGCGATAACGCGACCTTGAGAATCCATGATGGATTGGTTGAAGTTGAAACCGTTCAAGTTGAACGCCATGGTGCTGATACCCAATGCTGTGAACCAGATACCAATTACAGGCCATGCAGCGAGTAAGAAGTGTAGTTGACGGCTGTTGTTGAAGGAAGCGTATTGGAAAATCAAGCGACCAAAGTAACCGTGAGCAGCTACGATGTTATAGGTTTCTTCTTCTTGACCGAATTTGTAACCGTAGTTTTGTGATTCGTTTTCGGTTGTTTCTTTAACCAAGGAAGAAGTAACCAAAGAACCGTGCAT
>NZ_LJOU01000039.1:0-48104 GCF_001672085.1 Anabaena sp. AL93
GAGTAGGGGGAGTAGGGGAGAAATTTCTTTCTTCTTTCTTCTTTCTTCTTTCTCCTGAACTCCTGAACTCCTGAACTCCTGAACTCCTGAACTCCTGAACTCCTGAACTCCTGAACTCCTGAACTCCTGAACTCCTGAACTCCTGACTGGGCGCAGGACCTGCGCCCCTACCTCCTGACTCCTGATTTTAATTATTTCCTGAAGAATCGGGTTTAAGTCTTTCTCTCCAGGAAGGTTGTGATGATGAAGATCCTCCAGGACTCTTGTTTTCTGAAGATGATCTAGACGGTGCTGATTCTTGACTGCGGCTGCGTCGGGAACGAGATGATTGAGAAGGGGAATCGCCATTGGATTCTTGACTGCGTCTGCGGCGGCGACGGGTAGAATAAGATGTATCATTATTCTCTTGACTATAGCGTCGTCTTCGTCTTGGCCGATTTTCTTCTGAATTTGATGAATCGTCTGATTGATTATATGTTCTTCTGCTTCTACGTCTGCGTCTAGTTGAGGAATCAGAATTATCGGTGTTGTCCTCATCTGATTTTTGATTATTATCATCAACCGACTTATAGATAAGTTTTCTCGGTTTAAGAGGTTGGGCTTTGATAGTACCTTTACGATTTTCTAAATTAGGTCGTGGGGGAAACTTTTCTACAGGCATTCCCTTGAGAGCTTCTGCCATAAATTCATGCCAAGCATAAGCTGCACTACCACTATTACCATAGGTAGGGGTGTTATCATCATTCCCTAACCACACCCCAGCCACTAACTGAGGAATATAACCAATAAACCATAAATCACGGGATTCATCAGTAGTACCTGTTTTGCCGGCAACTTGTCTATCATCTAATTGAGCCGCAGCACCAGTACCATCGGTGACAACATTTCTTAACATCCAGGTCATGATGGCACTGCTATCAGCATCTAGAACTTGTTTGGGTTTATATTTAGCTGACCAAATGACATCTCCTTCGCGGTTGAGGATGCGACGAATGCCATGAGATTCTACATAATTGCCTTGATTGGCGAATGTACCATAGGCGTTGGTCAATTCTAGTAAGTTGACTTCATTAGAACCAAGCGCCAAGGAATAGTTAGGTTTGAGTTCTGACTTAATTCCCATGTCATGGGCAAGTTTAATGGTGGGTTCAAAACCTATTTCTATTATGACTTTTACCGCAATTGTATTGATGGATTTGGTGAGCGCGTCTCTGATGTTTAACCAACCGGAGAACTTGTTATGGGAGTTCTTTGGCTCATAACCATCTATTGATAAGGGTTCATCTAAATAACTATCATAGGGACTTTTACCAGTAGCGATCGCTGTAGCATAGACGAAACCCTTAAAGGTTGATCCTGGTTGTCGTTGGGCTTGGGTTACACGATTAAACTGGTTTTTACCAAAGTCTTTACCGCCGACCATTGCCTGAATTTCGCCACTCCCAGGCTCTATGGCCACCATAGCCGCTTGTTTAAAGTTTTGCCACCGTCCCTCATTTTTTAATATCTTGCCTACTGCGGCTTCTGCGGCTTTTTGCGAAGTTGGGTTTAAGGTTGTTTCTACTATTAAACCACCACTAGCCAAAACATCAGCGGCAACGTACTTTGGCAATTCCTTGTGAACGTAGGTTGTAAAGTAGGGAAAATCAACTTGTAACCGTTTAGGTAAACTGCTGTTAACTATTAATGCTTCCTCAGTCGCGGCTTGTTTTTGGGCGGGTGTAATGATGCCATCTTCCAGCATCCGCTGTAATACCAGATTACGCCGTTCTGTAGCTGTTTTCGGGTTTTTGTCGGGGGCGTAGACGTTAGGTGCAGGAGCTAAACCCGCCAAGGTAGCCATTTCTGATAAAGTCAGTTGATCAACGGATTTACTGAAGTATACCCAAGCGGCATCTCCCACGCCATAAGCCCCAGAACCTAAGTATACGAGATTGAGATAACGTTCGAGAATTTGGTCTTTAGTCAATTCTCGCTCTATTTTTTGGGATAGTCGGACTTCTTTAAGTTTACGCCAGAAGGTTTTTTCTGGTTTGAGGAAGAGAATTCGCGCTACCTGTTGAGTGATGGTACTACCACCTTCTACCACATTTTGCGATCGCAAGTTATTGATAACTGCTCTGGCAATTCCCTGGAGATCAAATCCATTGTGTTGATTAAATCTTCTATCTTCTGAAGCAATAAAAGCTTTCTTTAAAGTATCTGGTATTTGCTCTATTTTCAGTTGCTCTCTTGTAGCTTCTCCCTGCTGTTGTAGCACACTACCATCAGCAGCTTTAATCGTCAGTGTTTGCTCTCGTACCAATGCTCTGAGTGCGGACTGATCTGGTAAATTTTTATCTATTTCTAAGATTGTGTAATGGAAAGCAATGATCCCACTACTAAGACCTAATCCTGCCCAAAACCAAAAACGACGATAAAAAGGTTTATCGCTGCTGGCTATTCTGGTCAAGATTCCAGATGATACCGTTGTCACCTGAGTTATTAACTGCTTTGCATTCACCTGCATTTTCGGTAGTAATTTTTCATTTGTGGACTTGTGATTTTGTTGATGATTACTCAATGGCAATAGCAGTTTCTCCTGTTTGGTTTGAGTGCAATATATTGGTGTTAATATAATATCCCATATAATACCCCATAAAATATTAACTTAATTCAGTGTAAATATATGTTTTCTGCAAAGCCATATTATTGGTATTCATATTATTAATGACAATTAATTCATGCAATTCTCGCATGAGAAAAGTCTGAGAGTTCTTCAGGAGGCAGGAGGAACCCACCCTTAAGGGACTTTTTATTCATACTTCTTTCCTCCTGCCTTTTTTGTAAAAAATCTCTCTCAGTGTATACTGTCAACAAACTTTGCAAATACACTCTAAAAGGAAAATGTTACAAATCCCTGTAACATTAATGCGAACTGCCTACTAATATAGAAATTAAGAAAGTAGTTGGAGCCACCCTTAACTATAAGGGTAAAAATCAAACAACAATTAGGAAGAAAGCCCAGTGGCTAAACATCAGTCTAAACAGCACTCACAACCACAGGTCTCTAGTACAGAGACAAAAGTTGCGGAAAACTCCTTCCAGAAGCAACTGCAAGAATTGCTGAACCAAAAAAAATATCGGCAAGCATTAGAAGAAATCAAGAAAAATCAGCGATTACACCCTAATATTGAATTTACACCCCCAGAATCAGAAATTTGGTTGCTACGGGGTCAGCAAGAATTTCAGAAACAAGATTTTAAACAGGCAGAAAAATCCTTTGCTCGCGCTCTAGAATTCGGTTTGGTGGGAGAAGTTCATTACTGGCAAGCTAAATGTTTACTGGAATTGAAGCAATTAGATGCGGCATTAAAATTACTCAGAAATGCTTTTGAGGCAGGTACTCTACCAAAAGACTACAGCATCTCCTACCTAAAACTCTTGTTCCTCAAAGGAGATACCGCTACAGTTGAGCAATTAATTCAGGAACAATCTAAACGCTTTAGTGCTAATCAACTCCACTGGGTACGAGGTGTTCTGGCACTCAAAAATGGTCAACCAGAAACAGCTTTAACATCTTTTCAGAAAATTAAGCGAGCCGTCACCGATGGAGATTTGCCCATAGCTTGGATCGTTTATACTCAACAAGTCATAGGTAATTGGGATGCTGCGGCCAGTCTTTTGGGGCTGAAATCACTTTCATATGGTCAACCAAAGTATTTGGAGCATCCAATTTTAGAGCGATTGGCGATTTTTCAACATGGAAGAACAGAACAAAAACCCTTCCAATTTATAAATTCACGAACAACAGTAGATAAAAATAGCCAACAGGCATTAGCGATATTGCGAATGTTGCAACTGATTGACCAAGGTAATCACCATGATGCCGCTCATCTGCTATTGAAGATGGAGCGACGTTCCCCACGCTTTCCAGAACTAGAAAGTCTCCGTCCACTGCTGCTTACCCTAGCCGGACAACAAGCACTAAATCAAGGAGAACCAAGTTGTGCTGAACTATTCTGGCAGCCTTTGTTGACAGAGCAACCCTTTAACCCCCAATTGGCAATCAATCTCTTAGAAGTTTTCGATGCTAATGATCATGATCAAGAACGTTCACGCCTGTTAACACGGTTTTTGAAGTGGTTAGAACAGGAAGCAAAACGAAACCCTCAAGAATGGCCTGCACAAAGATTGAAACTGACCCAAGCACATCTCCACTGCTGGATGGCAGATGCTTACATAGCAATAGATCGTGATCGGGCTGCTTTGGGATCTGTGCAACAAGCAGAACGAATTTGTCCCACATCACCAGAAGTGCTGGGACGTAAGGGATTAATTGAAGCAGTAGACGAAAATTATGATGAAGCGATCGCACTACTTACCCAAGCATTAGAAAATGGATGTCGGTATGGAGAAGTTTATAAGACGCTGCTGCACTGTTGGAAGAAACTAGATCACAAACAGGCATTCAATGAAGCTAGGCGCAAATTTGGTAAGCATTTTGGCGACTTGAATCTTGAACCTGAAGTAGAAACATTGCCTTGGATAGATGCGCTCTCTACGTTAAGTTATCCCTTATTTAGCCGTTTTGTGGAGACAGAAGATCCCACAGATCCGCCTATCCGTGCCTGTCAAATATTCGTGAATGCAGTTCAAAGTCCGCCCAATTCCGGAGGTCGGGTGTCATTAGACCAAAAAGCCGCAGCCCAAGTATGGGACAATCTCCTCCAAAGATTAGCAGGTGAAGAACAAATTTCCGTATTGCAAGCGATCGCCCTTTCGATTCAACTCTTTGCCAAACGGGAAAAAGGAATCGCTGCTTTACTAAGTCAGTATCAGCAAAAGTTAATCAACCTATCCATAGAATACCCAGAAGCTAGAGTTGCCAATTTAGTTATCTTAGCCGTCAAAGAAAATAGTTCCAAAAAACTAGACACTCCCGTGCGTTTCTATCTCGACACCATGCCCCAGCCGGGCAATGCTGTGGCAAATATTCAACTTCAAGCCCGCCGTTTTGGCGAAATTAAAACCCTTGTTCCGTTCCTCGATGAAGCACTCCGTCGAGAACCCCAAAACCCCTTATTGCTATTAGCTAAAGCCACTACCTACGATGTGGATCATCCAAACTATGAACAATTAAAACAACAGGGATTTGAATTAGCCCGTCGCCTACAAGATGCCAAAGCCTTACAAGCATTTCGAGAAGAACAGGCATTTGTTAATGATAGAGAAACTCAGAGTGCTATGCCAGATGCAGATGAATTTGACAATCTCGATATGTCAGATATGAATGACTTATTAGAAGGGATGATTAAAAAATTATTTGGCAATAAAATGTCTCCAGCGGAGTTTGAACGGATGCTTCCAGAACTCAAAAAAATGATGTTAAACAATATGCCTGATTTCTCAGATGATGATGATGAAGATGAAGAAGACGAAGAAGATGGAATAGATTTAGACTTTATCTTTAGAAATTCATCTCCATCTAAAAAACGCAAGGGTAGAAAAAAAGCGGGTTTTCAGGAATTGTTGTAAAAGTAAAATATCAAGAGTAATGAACCGCATATAAACACAGATAAGTAGGTGAACACAATAAAACCAAACTGTGTAAAGAAATGTAAAATCGCCTAAACCCTCTTCACTCTTGCCTTTTGCCTCTTGCCTTTTGCCTTGCCATAACGACAATTTTCAACGCCAACCTACTTAAACACAGATGAAGACTGATAGTTTAATTGATGTCATCTTAATGGGAAATTATTTATGGCTGACTACTACGAACGTTTAGGAATTTCACCAGGAGCAACCAGCGCCCAAATTAAAGCGGCTTATCATGCCAAATTACGTGAATTCCCCGCGCATACTTATCCAGAAGAGTTTAAGGCAATTCGAGGAGCTTACGAGGCACTTCGCAAAGGAGAGACAAGTCAATCGGAGGAGTTCTTGAAATTGCGTCCCCTAGAAGCAGAATTGAATCCAGAGATATTAAAACAGTTGCGAGAAAAAGCCCTGGCGCAACTAGAAGTTAGCTTAGATGATCTAATTCGTGCCACATTTTAAATAATTCATATAACAGGGAACAGGGAACAGGGAACAGGGAACAGGGAACAGGGAACAGGTAGGAAGAGAGATTTTTACCAATGACCAATTACCAATTACCAATGACCAATGACCAATGACCAATTACCAATTACCAATGACCAATTACCAATTACCAATTACCAATGACCAATTACCAATGACCAATTACCAATTACCAATTACCAATTACCAATTACCAATTACCAATTACCAATTACCAATGACAACTGACAAAGAAGCTTTATTTGCCAATTTTCTAGATTATTTACAATCAGAACAACTACCCCCTGAATATTTAGGTGAACCACCATCATCTGCTCATGCCTTTGATCCTTATCAAATGGTGTCCGAGTGGACTGCTCTCCGCCATGAAGTTAAGCAACAGGGTAAATTATTGCATTCTACCCAAGATGCTCTGGTACAAGCATTGGCGGTAATTCGGACAGAGCAAGAACAGATGCCAATACGTTTGGAAGAAATTCAAAAACAGGCATCGGGAAAATTTGAACAGCAGCAGGAGAAACTCCTCAAAGATTTGCTGGGTATTGTGGATGCTTTAGATCAGGCTTGTACTTACTGGCAAGAAGAACTAGAAGCATTATCTACTACCTCAAACTCAAAACCACTAATACAAAAAGGCTTTTGGGAAAAGTTATTAGATTGGATTAATGGTAATTATACTCAACCTAGTGAGCCGGAAAAATTACCAATGTCAGAATCATTAACGGAAATTTTCACCAGCAATCAACAGGGAGTGGAGTTAATTAGGCGATCGCTTTTAGAAATACTCAAACAACGCCGTATTGTTCCTATTGTCGCCCAGGGTAAACCTTTTGACTCCCAGACAATGTATGCTGTAGGACGTAAATCAAGGGCAGATGTCGCAGAAAATACGGTGATTCAGGAAGTAATCCGGGGTTATTTATGGGGCGATAGAGTCTTAAGAGAAGCACAGGTGATTGTAGCAACACAAAAATAGAGGAGTACCCGGTTAAGCGATCGCCTTTAGGGGATAGATTGTTGATGCGATCGCCTAACTCCCCTGCCACCCTGCCTCTCTTCTCCCCCTGCTTGCCTTCACCCGTCATTTTCGGGTTGACAGACTACTAGTACAAAACGGCGTAAATAAACCAACCATTCTAAATCCTCCAAAAGCCTATGCTGTCTTCATTTTGACTTTTGACTTTTGACTTTTGACTTCCGCCTTGCGGTACTAGATTCCTGCACCATCAAAGAATTCTTGAATCTGTTTATCTCTGATATTACAAAAATTGTGTTCTTTTGGTAATTCATCTTCTGGAAGGAATTTACCAACTAAAACCGGAGTTTTTGCGGGAGTTTGCAAAGCTTGAATTTGTTCTTCTAATGCTTCAATGCGGTCAACTAAGGTGCGAATTACTTGGGCTTCTGAATCTGGTAAATTGCTGTGTTCTAATGGTGCAACCCGGACTCCAGAACGATAAATAATCCGTCCAGGGACACCGACAACGGTACAACTAGATGGTACGTCTCTCAATACCACTGAACCGGCACCAATGCGGACATTATCACCAATTTCAATATTTCCTAAAACCTTTGCACCTGCACCAACCACGACATTTTCCCCTAATGTGGGGTGACGTTTACCGCTTTCTTTACCTGTTCCCCCCAAGGTAACACCTTGATAAATCAGCGCGTAGTTGCCGATAATTGCTGTTTCCCCAATTACTACTCCCATTCCGTGATCAATAAATACGCCTTTACCAATTGTAGCCCCTGGATGAATTTCTACACCTGTTAAAAACCGGGCAATGTGAGAAATCAAGCGGGGGAAAAAGGGAAGACCAAGACGACGCAACCAGTGTGCAAAGCGGTGAAACACTAGGGCTTGCAAACCTGGATAACAAAACAAAACCTCCAACCAATTCCGGGCTGCGGGGTCACGTTCAAAGATGATGCGAAAATCGGCACGGAGTCTAGAGAACATTGAGATAGTACCCTTGATAGCACAACAAGCTACTCTCCCATATTATCGTGACTTGGTAATTAAGTAGGTTGGCGTTGAAAATTGTCGTTATGGCAAGGCAAAAGGCAAGAGGCAAGAGGCAAGAGTGAAGAGGGTTTGGGCGATTTTACGTTTCTTTATACAGTTTGGTTTTATTGTGTTCACCTACTTAGGGTTTGCTGAATAAGTTTTCTATTAGACTTCCCCGGTAAAGATTGTAGAGACGTTCCATGGAACGTCTCTACAAGGGTTTCAAACGACGCACATTTAATTTTCGGAGATGTCTATTGAAGGGAGGCGACAGCAGATCCCCCTAAATCCCCCTTGGAAAGGGGGACTTTGAGGAATTTAGCCCCCTTTTGTAAGGGGGGTTGGGGGGATCTCGATTAACTCTGATACTTTTCAAACATCCTCTCAAAAACCTTGCACCTATTTTGAGACACCATTAGCCAAAACCTGGCACTTTTTTGTGGTAAAAATCCGCGAAACCCTTTGTTATTAGATGGTTTTAGGTTTATATGGCTAACGCCACGCTACGCTATCAGCAAGCCCTAATTAGGGCTTGCTGATTGGTCATAAAATCCTTATTTTCATAAGAATTACGCAAAATATCGCTCAACCCAACCTATGTTTTCTTAACTGAACTGTATTGCTATTCATTCTGTCTATCCTTTAATCGGTGGATATCCTGATTCTGACATTTAATGCAGTTGCCAGAATACTCCGCCTTTAAGTGTTCCTGGTTCGCTGCTATAACTGCTAACTGTCAGGGATTTTAAATTATCAAAAAGTGGCTTACCTAACACTTCTGCAAGTTTAAGCAAAGGTAGTTGACGTTTGAGAATATCTTGACTATTTTCCCAGTCTAAATAAATATACCCTTGGTTGGGTTGGGGAATTGTCGCAATACTGTTTTGAAATTGGGGATTTTCTAGGAGAGATTTTTGCTTTTGACTCAAAACAGTTTTCAGGGTTTTTAAGTCGGAACTGAAAATTTCATAATTATCTAAGGTTGTATGCACTCCTTTAACTTTCGTGTCAACATTAATAGATGTGTTATTTTTACTTGTGGCTGTAATTTTTGTCCAAGCTGATATTTTTTGTTGATCTAAAGTTAGGGAACTAACATTAAAGCCACTTCTACTGGCAATATTATTTAAATGTGTGATTCCTGCTGCTAACCCTGGGGTTTTTTCGCTGACAAATAACCAATTAAGGGTTGTATTTTCCGAATTGGGTAATAAAGCTAAAGCGTATTCTCCCGTTACCCAATTGAAAATATCTGCGCTAAAGTTTAAATTCCAATGGTCTTGGATTGTTGCTAGGGGCTGTAGTAATCGAGCCGTACCATCTTTACTAGAACCGTAAATGCTTGCTGTCAGTTGCTTCCACAGTTTTGCTACATCGCTATTATCTAATTTACTCAAATTTGTGCCGGCGATCGCTAAAGCTGTTGATTCTGGAATATACTGTAATGCTCCCACAGGTTGAGATAGTGGTAAATATGAAGGTAAAATCTGGGAATTTGTGAAAAATGTACTTTCTGTGAGCAACCCTTGGGAGTTGAGAACGAAAGATAGAATTTGGCTATTATAAGTTGATTCTGCTAATTCTAACCCTTGCCATTTACCAACTTCCGGTAAATTTAAGAAAGTTATAGCTACAGCATTTTTAGAGATTTTTTGAGTAGCTTTTTGATATTCTAGAGAACTAATTAAGTTTAAATCTGGAGCTTGTAAATTATTAATTGCTTCCTTGATCACTTGAGGATGATTAGCCAGTAAAACAAAATTATTAACAACTGCACCAGCTAAATTATTTTGGATATTGGATATTGGATTTTGGATATTTACGCCTGATGAATATTCGGTATTATCATAAATAACCTTGACACCTTTGTAACGTTCAATTCCTAAATTAGTCCCACTAAAAGCCCGTTTAGAAAATAACAACTCCAAAAAATCACGGCTTTTCCCTGGTTTTGCAGTGGCAAGTGCCATTAAATACCCAGTCTGTAGTCCGTTCTCTGGATCACGGTCTATATCTATGGTAGTTACAGCTAGGGTAATTTCATCACCCAACCAGGGTTTAATATCATCTTGATAATCTATATTACTTTTTGCCAGTAGACGATTTTTGAGTTGAGAAAATTCTCCTTTTGGTGCTATTTTCTGTAACCCGTCGGGATTGATCAATAATGAAACCATTGCTGGTGAGGACTTGGAGACAAATATAGCCGCAGCGGGTTGAGAGTTGCGAACTACAAGACTAACTGGACTTTTTTCCGAAAACCAGGAGAATTTAGCTAAACAAACTAGTATAAGCGTAATTATGCCAGCTATAAGGAAACCAAGTTTAATATTTTTTGTTAAGTGTTGACTGTTCACATTCTTTATATTTTCTAGCTTTTCTGCAAACATGAATAGTATAGGATTTTTTAGAAAAACTGCATGACAAATACATCATTTGATCAACCCTTTTCCGAAATTACTGTTGAGGAACTAGCCAAACGGCTTGAAAATCATGAAGAACCCCTTCAGTTAATAGATGTGCGTGAACCCCAGGAAATTGCCATATCACGGCTAGATGGTTTTGTCAATCTTCCTTTAAGTGAATATGAGCAATGGAATCAACAAGTCCCTGTTCGCTTTGATGTCCACGCAGAAACTCTGGTTCTCTGTCATCATGGTATGCGTTCCGCTCAGATGTGCCAGTGGTTAGTTACTCAAGGATTCACAAATGTTAAAAATATTACGGGTGGCATTTCCGCTTATTCGATTTTAGTTGATCCTTCTGTGCCGCAATATTAGGGAACAGTAGGGGCGCAGGCCCTGCGCCCAGAATTCAGAAGGAATCAACAAGATATTTCATCATCGTATCCCTTCTCCGTAGGGGCGCAGGGCCTGCGCCCAGAATTCAGAAGGAATCAACAAGATATTTCCACCCCTACCCTCTACTGGCGCGGTCAAAATTTTGATCAATAGAAAATAATATTTTGTGACTAAAACCACAACTTAGGTTGATAGACTATGAGATAATACTGAAACAGAGAGAAATTCATCTTCTTTTTGGATTTCAGCTATGTAGTAATAACAAATGCAGCAAATAAATGCTGAAAGTAAATTTTGTGTTCAATTAATACAATATAAGTATATAATTTGCTATCTTACTTTAATTAATAATTAATTCTTTTTTCCATTTTTGCGGTAAAAACCACATTTTTTTCCAATTTTGATTAAGATTTGCCTTCAGTAAAAAAATCACTTATGCAAGTTCATCTGACTAATCGGCAACAGAATATACTTTATGCAACTGTACGTCATTATATTACCACAGCAGAGCCTGTTGGCTCTAAAGCTTTAATTGAAGGATTTGATTTAGGTGTTAGCTCGGCTACGATTCGCAGTGTGATGGGTGTTTTGGAAAAATCAGGGTTACTTTATCAACCACATACTTCTGCGGGTAGAATTCCTTCTGATTCTGGTTATCGTATTTACGTTGATCAATTAATTAAACCATCAGAAACTTTAGCAAAAGAGGTAGAAACCGTATTACAAAAACATCTGCATTGGGAAGATTGCAGTTTGGAGGCCTTATTACAAGGCGCTGCCCAAATTTTAGCAACATTGAGCGGCTGTATTACTTTAATTACTATGCCGCAACCCACAACCGCAAAGTTACGACATTTGCAACTGGTGCAAATTGAATCAGAGCGAATTATGTTAATTGTGGTGACAGATAGTTATGAAACCCATTCTAAGGTGATGGATTTATTTTTACATAATCCAGAAAGTAAACCAGAAGCGGAGGTAATTGATCATCAATTGCAGATTGTCTCTAACTTTTTGAATACTCATTTAAGAGGACAGAGTTTATTAGAAATAGGCTATCTTGATTGGAGTAAATTGGATCAGGAGTTTAGAGTTTATGGTGAATTATTAAAAAGTTCTTTGGTAGAATTGACTCATCGCGCTCTAGCACCAACAACTACACAAATTATGGTGCGGGGGATTGGAGAGGTTTTACGACAACCTGAGTTTTCTCAGGTACAGCAGGTACAGACAATTATGCAATTATTGGAAGAGGAACAAGACCAACTTTGGCATTTAATTTGTGAAGAAGCAGAAATGCACGATATGAATAAGTCTAAGGTAACAGTGCGAATTGGCACAGAAAATCCTCTTGAACCTATTCGGACTTGTACTTTGATTTCTGCTATTTATCGGCGGGGTTCTGTGCCAGTAGGAAGTGTGGGAGTTTTGGGTCCAACTAG
Organism: Anabaena sp. AL93; assembly: GCF_001672085.1. NCBI lineage: Bacteria > Bacillati > Cyanobacteriota > Cyanophyceae > Nostocales > Nostocaceae > Anabaena > Anabaena sp. AL93. The sequence continues at coordinate 12,318 of NZ_LJOU01000039.1, forward strand.
GTTAGACTATGAGAGTGCGATCGCTGTAGTTGCAGCAGCAGCAGATTATCTCTCGGAAGCTTTTAGTTAATTTCCATAAATTCATGTTGAGAAAAATCACTTTTGGTCTATTATGGCTAGGATTTGTTTCCTATGCCTTTTTCTTTGCTCCTCCCGAACAACCTGATACTTTTGAGTTAATCAAAAATCTCTCTACAGGCAATTGGCAAGGCATTAATCCTCTGATTATATCTTTATTTAATATCATGGGGATTTGGCCTTTTATATATAGTGCAGTCGTCTTTTTTGATGGTAGAGGTCAAAAAATCCCAGCTTGGCCTTTCGCTAGTGGTGCTTTTGCATTAGGTGCTTTTGCACTTTTACCCTATTTGGCTTTAAGACAACCCAATCAAAAGTTTATTGGTGAAAAAAATTTATTTCTGAAAATCCTAGATTCTCGCATTTTAGGAATTTTATTAACTATAGGAACGGCGGTTTTATTCGCATCTGGTTTACAAGGCGATTGGGGTGATTTTGTCCAACAGTGGCAAAGTAGCCGATTTATTCATGTGATGAGTTTAGATTTTGTGATGTTGAGTCTATTGTTTCCCACATTACTAGGAGATGATATGGCGCGACGAGGTGGGAAAGATAATCAATTATTTTGGTTATTTGTAATGCCTTTATTTGGAGCTTTGATTTATTTGTGTGTCCGTCCACCTGTAGAGATAGAAAATAAAATAGGAGTTGAGAAGCCTATAATCATCTAACTCCTAAACAATAAAATCAAAAAGGTGAGTATCCAGTTGTGAACATTTTATAACCCGATGTAATACAAATTAAGGAGAGAAAAAATTGCCATAAACTGGTAGGACTAAGAATTGCACGACTACTAATAAATACCGCCATAATACCCACAGAAATAGCAATCCATCCCAGATTTTTCATACTTTCTGAGAAAAAAACTAGCATCAATACACCTAATGTTAGTGCTAACACTGAAATATCAGCGGCAATTCCTCGCCACCAGTAAGGATAGACATTGGTTGTAAAAAATATATTTTTCCCAACTAAGTAAATACCTAAAATCAGCAAACCAAAGCCGGCAATTCTCATTAAAAAGCGCATAATTACCCTGATTACACTCAAAACGGTTAGGACATGGACTTTTGTAAAATCACGAAAACCCTAGATTTGTAGGGGTAAAGCAAGAGCTTCATTGGTGTCAACTTAAGCTACAGGTGGCTTATTTGTTGGCTTCCACACCCACCCTGAAATGATAGCGTAGCGTGGCGTTAGCCATATTTCAGGGCTAATACTGCTCGGTCAAGCTTGAAAATTCATTATATGGTAGGTTGAGTTGTTCGCGTCAGCGTTGCGGAGCAATGGAACGAAACCCAACATTATCAAGGATTTTGTTGGGTTTCGCTATCACTCAACCCAACCTTGTATCTTAGAGGTATGTTAGAGGAAGTGGTAGCGACCCAATTAGGTTCTAAAACTAGGGATGACAAAAAAATATTTCCATCTGACAAACAATTAATAAATAACCATCCTGTACATCCTCAAATCCTGGACATCCTGATTCAGACAAAAAATATTTCCATCTAACAAACAATTGATAAATAACCATCCTGTACATCCTCAAATCCTGGACATCCTGATTCAGACAAAAAATATTTCCATCTAACAAACAATTGATAAATAACCATCCTGTACATCCTCAAATCCTGGACATCCTGATTCAGACAAAAAATATTTCCATCTGACAATTACCTATATATTGTCTGTCTACATAATCTGTTGTCTTTCCTTTCTTTTTGCCCCCTGTTTCATCTATTACTAAAATAAATGACTCTCCTGCCAGTCCCTTTAATAATAAATCAAGTCTATATCTATTAATTTATGTCTTTTTGTTCGCTCAACTCTTTGATATTCTAAATCTTTAAAGTGATCTGCAATTGTGATTTTTGGTGGTAACTTCATTTCCAGATTTTGTCTCTTTATTTTCTTTGAGGATACCACTTCAACCTATTTTATTGATTCTTATAGAAACAAATTTACCATGAAATTTTCTCTGTATTTAAATATTAACTTGATATTAAACTATTAATACTGCCCTTTTTCTCTATTTACATAAGTTACATTTTGTCAAAAAAAATTAGATGCGTTTCCCCTGGGGTAACAGGGAACAGAAAAAACTCATGTTTAAAAAATTTGTTAATACCTGTTCTATTTGATAGGATGCTCCTTTCTTTATCCGAGTGATAAAATCAATTTTATGGTCAATTAATTACTGCCAAAATGCAAAATGATAAAAGCCTCTATCCAGCATTAGTAAGGTATTCTCTTTCACTACCTTCAGTAAATCTTGCTCCCAATGAGTATCTGCTTGTTTAGGATTTGTCCAAAACCAAATTTCTATAGTCTACTGGCGATTCCTACGGAGCGCTTCGCTATCGCCTCATTTTCTAGTTGGGGGCGATTCTTCTTCAGGCGATCGCTAATGATGCCCCAGCCTTGTCAAACTCAGGCACTCATAAAAAGTTTTGATAACATTCCTTATGACGCATGGCAACAACAGCACCCATATAAAGAATGGCACGAACGTGGGCGCGACCACCATTAATCATTCGTTTACCTTTATGCTGACCACTATCATGATTAATTGGTGCAACACCAACTAAACGAGAGATTTGCTTGGCAGTTAATTGACCTAATTCTGGTAAGTCAGAAACTAGAGTGGCATCGGTTTTGGCTAACTTACCTGTAGCTTTAGCAAAGTCTCTTCCCTGACGAGGATTGATTAATGCTACTGGTAAAAGAGCCGCTTGCAATTGAATTATTAATTCTGTTTCTAGTCCTCCTGTTGCTTCCAGTACGATTAGGTTTAAATCGTCAGATTGAAGTTGCTTAACTAGATTAGCTATTTCTGTTTCAGTATTAGCAAATTGAAAGGTTGGGTTGTGGAACGTAAACGTATCCCTGCGGGACACTGCGTGAACGCGGAGCAATAGCATGAAACCCAAGATTATCAAGGATTTTGTTGGGTTTTGCGATTCCTACGGAGCGCTTTGCTATCGCTCAAACCAGCCTACATTTCCTTGACCGACAAGTATTGGATTGGGTCGCAGTAGATATTCAAGATACTTTAAAAAAAGCTCATGATAATTACTGCGTTGAATAAATACAGATTTTTACTTTGTACTGAATTTTCTATGAATCCATCTATGATAAAATTATTTAATAATTGACAACTAACAACTGATAATTAATCAAATGAATGATTTTTGGAATACGATTTTAGACTTTGCGGAAACTACTACTACTAGAGTAGGAAAACAATTAATGCAGGATTTTGGCAAAGTTCAAGCTTCACAAAAATCTGATGGTAGCTTAGTCACAAAATCTGATAAATGGGCAGATCAAGAAATTCGAGATGCGATTGTTTCTACCTTTTCCGGTTACGGCATTTTGAGCGAAGAAAGTGATAGTGAAGAGCTGCTGCAAGCAGGTCAAACTTTTCCGAATACAGAATGGTGTTGGGTTATTGATCCTTTGGATGGTACAACAAATTTTACCAGAGGAATTCCGATTTGGTCTATTTCCTTGGGCTTACTTTATCGTGGAACTCCCATTTTTGGTTATGTTTACGTACCACCATTAAATCAAGTCTTTCATGGATTTTGGGCGGGTTCATCGGGCTTAACAACGCCAACGGGAGCATTTTTAAATAATCATCCCATTCATACCAGTAAAGATGCTCCTAGCAAAAACCACTTTTTTAACCTTTGTTCTCGCAGTACCGACATTATTCAACCAGGTTTTCCCTGTAAAATTCGGATGTTAGGAGTTGCTAGTTATAATTTTCTTTCAGTCGCCACTGGTGCGGTTTTGGGAGGAATTGAAGCCACACCAAAGGTATGGGATATTGCAGGTGCTTGGGTAATTGTGCAAGCTGCGGGTGGGACGTGGGTATCGCTCAATTCTGAGTCTTTTCCATTATCGCCGGGAATAGATTATAGCGATCGCTCTTTTCCTACGATGGTTGTGAGTAATTCCGATATAGTTCCGATATTTACACCATTTCTAGAAAATGTAAAATTTTAATAACTAATAATTAAAACCGAATAATTATACTCCGCAGGGGAATAAATTGAGCCTTTGCGTAAAGGGGATATATGGATGTAAAAACGCAAGTTATTACCTTCTCAAGTATAACAACTGACAACTGACAAAATTATGAAAGGACTTTGGTTAGAAAATAATCAACTAGAATTACGCACCAATATTCCTATCCCTGAACCACCACCAGGAGAGGCTTTGGTGCGGGTTTTGCGAGCAGGAATTTGTAATACTGACTTAGAATTAATTAAAGGTTATTACCCCTATACTGGCATTATCGGTCATGAATTTGTTGGTATTGTCGAACAAGCTCCCAAACAGTTAATTAATCAAAGAGTCGTTGGTGAAATTAACGCCGCTTGTGGTAATTGTCGTTTTTGTCGTCGCGGACAACCAACACATTGTGAAAATCGCACGGTTTTAGGAATTGTTAACCGTAATGGTGCATTTGCAGAATATCTATCTCTACCTATTGAGAATTTGCATCTTGTCCCCGAAAATGTATCTACAGCAGCAGCAACTTTTACTGAACCCATAGCCGCAGCATTGGAAATTCAACAACAAATACAAATATCTAAGGATGACCGAGTATTAGTGGTTGGAGATGGTAAGCTAGGACAACTAATAGCCCAAACTTTAGCCTTAACTGGTTGTGAATTATTGGTAGTCGGAAGACACGAAGACAAATTAATAAATTTAGCAGGAAAAGGAATTAAAACAGGTTTAGCTGATAGTGTCACCGATAGATATTTTGATATCTCCGTTGATTGTACCGGAAATCCTGAAGGCTTTAATATTGCTCGTCGGGCTTTACGTCCTCGTGGGACATTAATCTTAAAAAGCACTTATGCGGGAAATCTTAGTTTAGATGCTTCCTCGTTAGTAGTAGATGAAATTACCCTGATTGGTTCTCGTTGTGGTCCCTTTGTTCCGGCGTTAGAATTGTTGGCGACGGGAAAGGTAGATGTCCAATATTTAATTGATAGTTCTTATCCTCTTTCTCAAGGTTTAGAAGCTTTTGAAAAAGCCAAAACTAAGGGGGTTTTAAAAGTGTTACTGGAAATGAGTTCTTAATCAGGGTTAATAGAATTAAGATATCAACAGAGGGTGTTTGAAAAGTCATATTGCTGTATAAAATGTTTTACCCCTCCCTAACCCTCCCCTTGCAAATTATCGTGTACACACAAGTTAAATTACCCTCCTTAATCGGGAGGTGGGGGAGAGTAGGGGAGTGGGGGAGGTGGGGGAGGTAGGGGGGAGTAGGGGAGTGAAGAGTAAAAGAGTAAAAGAGTAAAAGAGTAAAGGAGGTGAGAAAGAAGATGATTGGTAACTCAGAAGAATCAAACTCAATATCAATGGTTAAATCTCATAGAGATTTGGGAATTTATCAAATTGCTGTTGAAGCAGCAATGAAAATTTTTGGGTTATCAAAAAATTTTCCTGTTGAAGAAAGATATTCTCTAACAGATCAAATTCGTCGTTCTTCTCGTTCTGTTTGTGCGAATATGGCAGAAGCTTGGCGTAAACGTCGTTATGAGGCTGCTTTTGTTGCTAAATTAAATGATTGTGTTCGGGGAGCGTGGCGAAGCCATAACCAAACAAATGCGTCGGGTTGCGCTGTCGCTTAACCCGACCTACAAAAAATGGACAAAGTATTGCCTAAATATACATTTTTGTAGTTTTTAACCTTTTTTTTATTTCTTTGTGAGAAATCCGGGTTAACCTCGTAATATTTTTTAATTTTTAATTTCCTGGAGATAAATATCGTGTGTTCAGTTACAGTTATTTTGCCACAAATTAAGCAACAATAAGGATTCTTGAATTCAATTCTGAGTCGGTGATGCTTTTCTTGATAACTGATATGTAGCCCTTTATATAAATTTTATGTTGCGGTTTTATGAAACCTCGAATTATTGTTTGTGGCTTAGGACGTACCGGATATAAAATCTTTCGCTTACTCAGACAACAGGGGGCTTTGGTGGTAGGTATTCATCGCAAACCTGTTTCTGGTGAACCTGCTGCTAATATAATTGTTGGTGAGTTACACGCAGCTTCTACTTTACAAGCGGCAGGAATTACAGAAGCACATACTTTGGTAATTGCAACTTCTGATGATGCTTTGAATTTATCAATTATGATGCAAGCACGGGTTCTTAATCCCCAAATTCGGATTATTAATCGGTTTTATAATACGAATTTAGGTGAACGTCTTGATCAAACTCTGTCGAATCATTTAAGTATGAGTGTTGTGGGTTTGGCAGCACCTGTATTTACCTTTGCGGCTTTGGGGAATAAGGCTATTGGTCAAATTAAGTTACTTGAGCAAATTTGGCCAATTCAAGAGGAATATATCCACGAAAATCATCCCTGGAAAGGCAGAAAAATTAGTGATTTATGGGAAGATCCCACAAGGATGCTGATTTATTATGTGGCTGTGGAAGGAAAGCTAAATTTAGTATCTGCGGTGCTGTTGGAACAACAATTAAGAGTAGGCGATCGCTTAATTATTGGTACTCAACCTCGCATTCGTCCCCAACGTAAGTCATTAGTCAGAAAATTAGTTAAAGTTTTTGCCAATATTCGGGAGTTTCAGAAACACGCCCAATCAGTTGTGGGTATGGCAATTGCTTTATTCGTAATTATTTTAATATCCACTTTTACCTATTTTGCTAGTAAACATAGTATCTCTTTTATTGATGCTTTATATTTTGCTGTTGGCATGATTACGGGGGCTGGTGGTAATGATAAGGTTGTCGAAAATGCACCAGACAGCATTAAGTTATTTACTATTGTGATTATGCTAATTGGGGCTGCGGTAATTGGGATTTGGTACGCGATGCTGACGGATTTTATCCTGGGTAGTCGCTTAAAACAATTTTTGGATGCGGCAAGAATTCCTCAACATCATCATTATATTGTTTGTGGTTTAAGTGGTATTGGCATTAGAATTGTTCAACAATTGCACCTGAGTGGACATGAGGTAGTAGTTATTGAAACGGATGCTAATAATAGATATGTGACTACTGCTAGAGGAATGAGTATTCCGGTTATTCTTGCTGATGCGAGTTTTCGGGCTACTTTACAAGCAAGTAATATTAACACTGCTACCGCAGTTTTAGCTGTTACTAATAATGATGCGACTAATTTGGAAATTGCCCTCAAGGCTAAGTCTTTAGCGCCAAAGATTCCTGTAATTGTCAACTATGCTGATCCTGATTTTGCTGGTATAGCACAACAGGTATTTGATTTTGAGGCTGTATTTAGTCCTGCTGAACTCGCTGCTCCTGCTTTTGCTGCGGCTGCTCTCGGTGGTAGGATTATTGGTAATGGGATTATTGCTGATAATTTATGGGTAGCTTTTGCAACCACTATTACACCGATACACCCTTTTTGTGATGAGTGGGTGAAGGATGTGGCTAAGTTTGCGGATTTTGTGCCTTTGTATGTGGAAATCAACCATGAAACTGTACAAGGCTGGGATTTGCTAGAAACAATTCTTGCTCCCGGAGATGTGCTGTATTTAACTATGCCCGCTAATAGGTTAAATCAGTTATGGCGAGAAGAAGGAAAGGGGATCGGGGTTTAGTTGATTTTTATTTTATGATAGTTCTTCCTTATCAATGTCAATGATATCAAATTCTCAGCCGGAAGTCAAGACTTGATTGAGAGATTTTGGGCAACATGAAAAAATTAGGCAGTTAGGACATCAATTGACGGTTAAACTCTTGCTAATAAAGGGTTTTGCTCCTAACTCTTGACTGGGCGCAGGGACTGGGCGCAGGACATGGGCGCAAGACATGGGCGCAGGCCCTGCGCCCCTACTTCCTGATTCTTGCTAGGGAACACCAAAAAATAAATTACCCAATTTTGTGGGATGGGCATCCTGCCCGTCCTTGATGATTAGCGGGCAATTCGTCCCGCACCACAAGAAATTTTTGGGTATTTTTTTAATTGGAAGTCCGCTATAACAATTCTCTGGGGTGATTATTAGCGATTAGTACAACTGACTACTGACAACTAACTGAAAATGATGGTAAAGAAGGTAGAGGACGATATTTCATGGCTAGGCTAGTAGTTCGTCAAATTTATTTTGACGGGTAATGATCGGAAAAAACTTCTGTTCTTCCCTCCCCTACCCCTCCCTGCCTCTCTTCTCCCCCTGCTTGCCTTCACCCGTCATTTTCGGGTTGACAGATTACTAGGCATTAGCTTGGGCTTAACCTGATGATATTAAAAGTTTCTAGGGTTAAACCGGAAAATTGTCAGAAGTTCGCTATGGTATTGCAAAGAAACAGGCTATGTGTTGATAATGCCATGAACAAAACTGTTGAAGTCCATTCCAGTGTATCGGCACTCGTTCAACGGGCGCTAGAATTGATACTGTCGAAAGCGGAAACTGCTATTAGCGAACGGGGGCAATTTACAATTGCTTTGTCAGGGGGTAGTACACCAAAACCTTTGTATGAGGCGATAGCTAATCAAAAGTTGCCCTGGGATAAAATTCATGTATTCTGGGGAGATGAGCGTTATGTACCAGCAGATCATCCTGATAGTAATGAACTGATGGCGAGACGTGCATGGTTAGATCAGGTGGCACTTCCCAAGGCGAATATTCATGCTATCCCTACTTTATCTGCTAACCCAGAGGTAGATGCAGCTAAGTATAACCAGCATCTGCAAACATTTTTTAATTCGGCATCGGGAGAGTTCCCAGCATTGGATGTAGTTTTACTGGGAATGGGTGATGATGCCCATACTGCATCTTTGTTTCCCTACACGGAAGCTCTCAAGGTGAGCGATCGCCTAGTTACTGTTGGTAATAAAGATGATAATCTCCGCATCACTTTTACTTACCCATTTATTAACGCGGCTCGCAGTGTGATTTTTATGGCTGCTGGTGCTAATAAAAGACCGGCTTTAGCCCAAGTTTTTGCACCGGTAGCGGATGATTTCGCCTATCCATCACGGTTAATTCGTCCCCAAGGAGAACTCTACTGGTTGCTAGACGCAGCGGCTGGTTTGGAACTCTAGCATTGACTATGATTTTTGAGATTTGGTTGATTGAGATGATGAAGAATCATCACCAATGATCAACCTGTTCTCACTGTAAGTAATTTTTAGCATCACTAGCTAAAGTTACTTATGTGCTTGTCAGTAATATTTTTACAACGACCTTCACTAAGGCTTAAATCCATGATCGTCTGCCCTAATTGCAATCATCCTAACCCAGACGGCGCTGTTCAATGTGAAGCTTGCTATACGCCGTTACCAGCTACAGCTAGTTGTCCTAATTGTGGAGCAACTGTACAGTCAGATGCCGCTTTCTGTGGTCAGTGCGGTTACAATCTCCATTTTGGCGCTACTCTTGCAGTCGCCTCAACTGGTGCTGTTAATCCTGTGCCAGCACCAGTGGTCGCTCCTGACTTAATGATGCAACTGCTACAGCCTGATGTGTTGGAAGTTGCGCCCCGATCTAATCCGACCGTATCTGCACCTGTAGCACCTGAACCAGAAGTTTATATTCCGCCTGTACTGACTCCTACACCTGCACCTATGGCTGTAGTTCAGGAACAAGCTGTTTATGTTCCTTCTGTACCTGCACCTGTAGCACCTGAACCAGAAGTTTATATTCCGCCTGTATTGACTCCTCCACCTGCACCTGTAGCACCTGAACCGGAAGTTTATATTCCGTCTGTATTGACTCCTGAACCTGTGGCTATGGATACAGTACCAGGATCTGAGCCTTATATTCCCCCTGCTTATGTACCCCAGATAGATCCTATATCTATTCCTGAAGTTGCTCCAGTCGCACCATCAGGAAAGGTGGCAAATACTCAATTACAACAGATAGTAGCGCGATTATTCCATGTTCAAGCTAATCAGGAAATAGAATTACCACAAAATCTCTCGGTTGTGCATATTGGTAAGCCTAATGATCGTGTTCCTCCAGATATAGATGTTTCGGGATTCCCAAATTCGGAGATTGTTTCGCGGATTCATGCAGATATTCGGATTGAGGGAGATGCTTGTTATATAGAGGATGCAGGTAGTTCTAATGGTACTTACATTAATAACTTACCTCTGTTACCTGGTAACAGACATCGCCTCCGTCCAGGCGATCGCATTAGCTTGGGTAAGGGAGATTTAGTTACTTTCTTGTTTCAACTTTCTTAGGAATAGGTAATGGGTAATGGGTAAGGGTAATAAATATTTCCCCATGACCCCTGACCTCCTGCCCCCTGCTATGATCACAACAGCTTATTAACTCTTGTTGCTAGTTATCCCATAAACTATATAACTAGCAACTTGGGTAATAACATGATTAATGATACAGAATATATCAGGCAAGCTGAAGCTAATCGCGTAGAAATTCTCAGCGAAGCACTACCTTACATTCAACAATTCGCTGGTCGTACCGTTGTGGTTAAATACGGTGGCGCAGCGATGAAGGATAGCTCCCTTAAGGATAAAGTGATCCGTGATGTGGTGTTTTTATCTTGCGTCGGCTTGCGACCTATTTTAGTGCATGGTGGTGGACCAGAAATTAATAGTTGGTTAGGTAAATTAGGAATTGAAGCACAGTTTAAAAATGGTTTGCGCGTAACTGATGCACCAACGATGGATGTGGTAGAAATGGTGTTGGTTGGGCGGGTGAATAAGGAAATTGTGGCTTTGATTAACCAAGCTGGGGGAATGGCTGTAGGACTTTGCGGTAAGGATGGTAACTTAATTACGGCTCGTCCTCAAGGTGATGAAGGGATTGGCTTTGTGGGGGAAGTGAGTAATGTCAATATCAAAATTTTAGAAACACTTGCGAGTAATGGCTATATTCCGGTGGTTTCCAGCGTGGCGGCGGATGAAACTGGACAGGCTTATAATATTAATGCGGATACGGTAGCGGGGGAAATAGCCGCTGCTTTGGGGGCGGAAAAGCTAATTTTGCTGACTGATACGAGAGGAATTTTAAGAGATTATAAAGACCCTTCTACCTTAATTCCCAAGGTGGATATTCGGGAGGCGCGACAATTAATTGCTGATGGTATAGTCAGTGGGGGGATGATTCCGAAAGTGAATTGTTGTGTGCGATCGCTTGCCCAAGGAGTCAAAGCTTCACATATAATTGATGGACGCATTCCTCATGCCTTATTGTTAGAAGTATTTACAGATGTGGGGATTGGAACAATGATTCTGGGTTCTCATCAGTCGAGACAATAATCGGAATGGGGGACAAGTAAAACCCATACCCCGCCAGCCAGGGAATCAATTCCCTGTCTAATAGCTTAAGTCATCTAAAGATGACTAAATTTAGCCCCAAAATTTTAAAATCGTTTAGTAAACTTTCGTTTACTTTGGCTATTAGCCCGGAAATTAAGTTCCGGGCGGGTGTGGAAGCCAACAAATAAGCCATTTCTAGCTTAATTTGACAACAATTAACAACTGACTAATGACCAATGACTACAGAAAATTTAGAACTCGCTAAATCGTGTTTCCAAATTGGGACAACTGCTTTTGAAAATGGTCAATATCGAGAATCTGTGGAAAGTTTAGAAAAAGCCAGCACTCTATTAGGAAAAAATACCCGGTTTGCTGGTGAAGTAGAAATTTGGTTGGTGAATGCTTATGAAGCTGCGGGACGTTCCGAAGAAGCAATAAATCTTTGTCAACAACTCAGCCGTCATCCCCATTATGAAATTCGTCAACAAGCAAAACGCCTAGTTTATATTTTAAAAGCACCCAAACTGAACAGACCAAAAGAGTGGATGACAGAAATTCCCGATTTTGGTATAGTTTCTGATAACAAATCCAAAATACTTGTTACTTCCCAATCTCAAAAATCTACATCTAAACCAAAACCTGTAGAACGAGAATACATTGACTTGAGTACAGTTAATACTAAAGACAATAATTTTGTTTGGGTAGGTTTAATTTCTGTAGGTTTGACAATTTTCTATTTAGTTTGGTTAAGTTTTTAGCAAATAAGGAGAAATTTAGTCATGAATGTATTAACTTTTATTAAGATTATATCACATTCAATGAAATCTGTATTTTTTTCTATTAACAAAATTAGAAAAATTACTAAAATCAAACCAATTGTCTTGATGGTAATCCTTTCTTCATTACTATTATCAGGTTGTGTGAAGTATGATTTAGGAGTGAATTTTAATAGCACAAATAATGGTGAATTAGTACAGCATATTCAGTTATCAGAAAAAATTACTATTTTTAGTGGTGATTATCTCTCTGAATGGTTAAAAACTTTAGAAAATCGAGCGCGAACATTAGCAGGTTCAACAGAAAGAGTTTCCGCATCAGAAATTATTGTCAAAATTCCCTTTACCAGTGCGAAGGAATTACAAGAAAAATTTACTGGCTTTTTCAATACTCGCACATCTGAAGATCGTGATGGTTCGGAACTGGCAAATATTACCTCTACTTTAGTTGCAGAAGATAGGAATTTTTTCCTATTCTCCAGAAATCATTTAGTTTATGATTTAGATTTACGTTCTTTGGCTATGCTGACGACTAAAGGTGATAGTTCTCTTGTCAATCTGGACTTTAGCTTACAAACACCTTGGGGAATCAAGAATATTGAAAATGATGAAAATGCTATCCAACCAGAAAAGCATGGTAATCAACTAATATGGAAGCTTAAAGCAGGGGATATAAATCATGTAGAGGTAGTATTTTGGTTGCCGAATTTTCTGGGAATTGGGACTTTGTTGATTATCGGTTTTGTGTGGTTGGGATTATATCTGAGATATACGTTATTACCAAGTCCGGGTATTCAGTTAACAGCGGAAGAATTGTAAAATATCAGAATTTAAGAATTTTTAGGATGTGTTTATTTCCTATTATCACTATGAAATAGTAAGCTATCACATCCTAAATTCTCAAAACTAGAAGCAACTCTCAAACATCTCAATTAGTATGTAAGATAACAATATTCTCTGTTTTTTAAACATTTGAGAATTTCTTGAAAAATTCTTAGTGTTGAAGTTGTCTCTTTATATTCCTGTTTTGAAGGAGAATCTCCTAATTTTTCTAGCATATTTAAACTTTCCTGAACAATTGATTCTTTTAGGAAATCAATTAATCTTTGTCTATTAGTTATTGTTCCTTTTTCTAGATCAATTGCTTCAATTTTACTCTTTTCTTCATCAATTACTATTTCTAATTCACGAACTTTACCAATTTCTGCAAAGTCTGATTTAATCAATGTTTCATAAAATTTATTAGAAAATTCTATGGTAGCCGGTGATACACCATTTTTTCCGTAAAACGTAATATCTAACATTATTCTACCTCCTGTGCCTCAGATTCTAAAAATTGTCTTTCTTCGATATATTCAGCCCAAGCTATATCAGCTTGATCAAATGCTACCTTTGCTTGTTTGGTAATATGTCCAGTGGTTAAAACTGCAATTATATCACCCTTAGTTATGATTTTTTTAGCTAATGTAGAATCAATTATTTTTCTACTTTTTACTTCTATGTAAGGCATAATCAAATTATGAATTGTAGTCTTTTTGAATTTGACGAACTATTTCCTTGACTCTGGGAACATCTTCTGAATTAAGTAATAGTATATCGCCATCAGGATCATCACCAGTAGTTCGTTGACATTCAATTCCTTCTTTCTGAAGTTTATTGATTAACCATCCAATTAAATTTTTATGAATTATTAATCTTTCTATCTTTTTATCTTCATCAGTTTTATCAGACATTATCTAAGCAATTCCTTTTTTGCTGTTAAAAGATGTTCCCAAGTTGAAAAACCTTTTTCAAAAAGTTCTAAAACTTTTTTTTGAATCAAACTTTCTTCCATTCTCTGACATAAATAATCAATGTAAATTTCCTTGTAAAAAGTCTTTACATCTCCCGCAGTTAAATTTCTTTCTTGATAAAAATTATATAGTTTATTTATAATTTCTACAGAAGGAAAATATTTAATTGTACTACCTAAATCCTTTAGATATTTTTCAAAAGAATATAAATCTAATTTAGGTTGCATCTCTTTTTTTAAAGAGAATCTTCTGAAAACTGCGGTATCAATTAACTCTGGAACATTGGTAATTCCAAAGATCAAAAGTTTGTTATCTTTACTAGGATGAAGTTGGTCTAATTCAAGCATGAATGTTGTCATAGCCCTTCTAATAGCATCATGTTCTTGAGTTCTACTTCTACTCATACAGAAAGTGTCTAACTCATCTAATAACAAAAATACAGAAGAACCATTTTTGCATTTACTTTTTAGATCATCAAAAATATCCTCCAAATTACGCGAAGATTGACCTAAAGATGGATCAAGCATTCTCCCTACATCAAGAGAATAGAAGTTAATTTCATTGGTAACTTCTTGTTTTAATTTATAAAACAATGAATAACATAGTGTTGTTTTACCAGTATTAGGAACACCATAAAGCAATACTGATGGAGTTAAATCATAATGACTAAAATCGTCAATTTGACTTTCATCTGCTGTTAAACATATTTTACAAAATTTAAAAAGATACTCAAATAAATCATCTATTCCAAAGAGTTTCTGATGATTTATTCTTTGTTCAATTTCGGCAGATGTTAATTGCTTTAATCCGTTACTCATTAGAGAGAAAGCTTCAAAACTTAACTAGAAACATTATACATAATTACAATACATCCAATTTTGAAATTAATTAAATTTTAATATTTCTTATATTACTCAAAAAACTGATGATAGATCAAATTCGTTTATCAGTAACTCCTGTAACATATCCTTTACAATAAAATAAAGAAAGACATTACAGGAGAAAAATTTAAACCATGCTACAAGAATATCGTCAACAGGTTGCAGAACGCGCTCAACTGGGTATTCCTCCCTTACCGTTAGATGCAGTACAAACATCAGCATTGTGTGAATTACTGAAAAATCCCCCGACAGGCGAAGAAGAGTTATTATTAAATTTATTACGCGATCGCATTCCCCCCGGAGTAGATCAAGCTGCTTATGTAAAAGCTGGATTTCTGACTGCGATCGCTAAAAAAGAAATTACCAGTCCTTTGGTTTCACCAGTTGACGCAGTAGAATTACTGGGAACAATGATTGGTGGTTACAATGTCCAATCCTTAATTGATTTACTCCAAGTTTCCAGTACCTCTGTATCAACAGCTTCAGAAACACCCTTGGTAATGGGAGGAGAAGGAAGAGAACAAATCGCCGCTTATGCAGCTAACGCCCTCAGCAAAATTATGTTGGTGTATGATGCTTTCCATGATGTTTTGGAATTGTCAAAAACCAACCCCTACGCCAAACAAGTGATAAACTCTTGGGCAGAAGCAGAATGGTTTACTTCCCGTCCCACATTACCAGAATTTATCACCGTTACCGTTTTCAAAGTTCCTGGGGAAACCAACACCGACGACTTATCACCCGCAACCCACGCTACAACCAGACCAGATATTCCATTACACGCATTGGCGATGTTAGAAACCCGTCAACCGGGAAGTTTAGAAACCATTGCAGAGTTAAAGAAAAAAGGACATCCTGTAGCTTACGTTGGTGATGTCGTGGGTACAGGTTCTTCTCGCAAGTCTGCAATCAATTCCGTATTATGGCATTTGGGTAATGATATTCCCTTTGTACCAAACAAACGGGCTGGGGGTTATATTTTAGGAAGTGCGATCGCGCCTATCTTTTTTAACACAGCCGAAGATGCCGGTGCATTACCCATTCAATGCGATGTCAGCAAAATGGAAACCGGTGACGTAATTACCATTTATCCCTATAAAGGAACTATTCTCAATGCCGCAGGAGAAGTAATTTCCACCTTCAGCCTCAAACCTGACACCATTCTAGACGAAGTTCGCGCCGGTGGACGCATTCCCCTACTAATTGGACGGACTCTCACCGACAAAACCCGTCAAGCATTAGGTTTAAAACCCAGCGATTTATTTATCCGCCCCCAATCCCCCACCGACACCGGCAAAGGCTTCACATTGGCTCAGAAAATGGTCGGTAAAGCCGCTGGTTTGCCAGGAGTACGTCCGGGGACATCTTGCGAACCAATCATGACTACAGTGGGTTCTCAGGACACTACAGGACCAATGACCAGAGATGAATTGAAAGAACTGGCTTGTTTAGGCTTCAGTGCAGACTTGGTAATGCAGAGTTTCTGTCACACAGCCGCATATCCCAAACCTGTGGATATTAAAACCCATCAGGAATTACCAGACTTCATTTCCTCCCGTGGTGGTGTAGCTTTGCGTCCTGGTGATGGTATCATTCACTCCTGGTTAAACCGGATGTTGTTACCCGACACAGTGGGAACAGGTGGAGATTCCCATACTCGCTTCCCCTTGGGTATATCTTTCCCTGCTGGTTCTGGGTTAGTTGCGTTTGCTGGTGCTTTGGGTGTAATGCCTTTAGATATGCCAGAATCAGTATTAGTCCGGTTTACAGGAGAATTGCAACCAGGAATAACGCTGAGGGATGTTGTGAATGCAATTCCTTATGTGGCTATGCAAAAAGGTTTGTTAACTGTGGAGAAGCAGAACAAGAAAAATGTTTTCTCTGGCAAGATTTTGGAAATTGAAGGTTTACCAAATTTGAAAGTTGAACAAGCTTTTGAATTAACCGACGCTTCCGCAGAACGTTCTTGTGCTGGTTGTACAATTAAATTAAGCGAAGAAACAATTGCGGAATATTTACGTTCCAATATTGCCCTTTTAACTAATATGGTAGCACGGGGTTATAGTGATGCCAGAACTATTATGCGCCGGGTGGCAAAAATGCAAGAATGGTTAGATCATCCAGTATTATTATCTGCTGACCCTGATGCTGAATATGCAGAAATAATTGAGATTGATTTAAGCCAAATCACAGAACCAATTGTTGCTGCTCCTAATGACCCTGATAATGTTAAGTTATTATCGGCAGTTGCCAATGATCCTGTACAAGAAGTTTTTGTGGGTTCTTGTATGACAAATATCGGACATTATCGAGCAACAGCCAAGGTTTTAGAAGGTGCTGGTGAGGTGAAAGCGCGGTTATGGATTGCACCACCTACAAGAATGGATGAACATCAATTAAAAGTAGAAGGTGTGTATGATGTTTTTGTAGGTGCGAATGCGAGAACTGAGATTCCTGGATGCAGTTTATGTATGGGAAATCAGGCGCGAGTTGATGATAATACAACGGTGTTTTCTACCTCGACTCGTAACTTCAATAATCGCATGGGTAAAGGCGCTCAAGTGTATTTAGGTTCGGCGGAATTAGCAGCGGTTTGTGCATTATTGGGAAGGCTTCCTAATGTGCAGGAATATTTGGATATTGTCGCTGAAAGAATTCATCCTTTTGCTGATGATTTGTATCGCTATTTGAACTTTGATCAAATTGTTGGTTTTGAGAATGAAGGGAGGGTGATTAGTAAGGAGGAACAGGCGGCTTTGGTATAATTTAGGTTAGGGTGAGTCTTGATGGCTCACCTGAATGTTATAATTTATATTTTATGGGGAAGAGTCATTTTAAGAAAGCAATATCATCTTTGGAATCTCGTATTGCTGAACACAAAGAAAAAATCAGGCTAGAATTAGAGAAGGATTTTCCAGATCCGGGTTTGATTAATCATTGGGAAAAGGAAATCATAGCTTTTGAACAAGGGATAAAACAAGCGTTAAAAAGATTGGGGAAAAACTAATGACACTCGCAAAACTAAAAATTACCAGTGAAAACTCAACGCTTAATCAGTTACTAATGGAATTACAGGAAGAATGCCAAAATGTGATTTCTCTGGTTAATCAATTACAACTTTCTGAGTTAAGCGATCGCCAAAAGGGTAAAATTCTCTCAGAATTGCTGGTAGCTTCTATTCATTTGCATTCCCATTGTGATGAAGATTGGCAAAATTTAATTTCCGATGAGTTGGAAACTTTAGCAGATGATTAATGGAGAAAATCTTATGAATATAAAGAGGTGTAAAAATGATTGAATTACATCCTGAGTTTTTAACAAAAAATGGTCAAAAACAATTTGCAGTTTTACCTTATGAGGAATTTTTGAAGATTACGGAATTGTTAGAAGATTTGGAAGATTTAAGAGATTTACGGGATGCTAAGGAAGAAGAGAAAGATAGTCTTTCCGTATCTTTAGCTGATGTTAAGAAAATGCTTATACATAATCCATAGGTAAACAAAAATGAACTTTTACACAGTTGTTCTCAGACAAAGTTCCGGTTATTGGGTGGGTTTGTGTTTAGAAAATGGGATTGTTGGACAGGGAGATACTCAAGAAGATGCAGTTAATAAATTAAAGGAAGCAATAGAATCTTTTGAAGATGTTTATGAATCAGAAGATAATATTTATAAATCTCCTATTTCTATAGATGAATTACATGAATTTTTATTAGTTGAGGAAAAAGAAAAACAATCAGAAATCTATGAATTGAGGAAGGTTTATGCCTAAAAATATACCTTCTTTAAGACCCAAGGAATTAATTAAATTATTAGAAAAAGCAGGTTGTACTTTTCATAGAGAGGGAAAAGGTGATCATTGTTTATATACTCGTGAAGTTGAAGGTAAAAGGAGAGTAGTTCCTATAGATATGGGTGTAAGGGAAATGTCTCCAGGTTATGTTTTACGGATTTTTCGGCAATTTGGTTTTAGTGATGAGGAGATTGAAGGTTTGTTGAGGTAAATCAAGGATATTTTTGATCAAATTGTTGGTTTTGAGGATGAAGGGAGGGTGATTAGTAAGGAGAAGCGGCTTTGGTATAATTTAGGTGAGGGTGGGCTGGATGGACTCACCTGAATGTTATAATAGTTTATTATCGGGGTCAACAATGCCAGCAAAGGATACTTGCCATGATGCGGTCAAAAATGCTTTAATTAAGGATGGTTGGACAATTACGGCTGATCCTTATTATATAATCTATGGAAAATTAAGACTTGTTGCTGATCTAGGTGCTGAACGTCCATTATCTGCTCAAAGAGGTGATGAGAAAATAGTGATCGAAGTTAAAAGTTTTCTAAATTCATCATTTATTTATGATTTAGAAAGGGCTGTGGGTCAGTATATCATTTACCGTAATTATCTTAAAAGAACAGCACCAGACCATCAGATTTACTTAGCACTTGGTCAACTTGTTTATAAAGCTAATTTTGATGAAACTATCCAAGTTGTTGTTGATGAAAACCAACTTAAATTAATCATTGTAGATACAGATAAGGAGGTTATTACCAAATGGATAAGTTAGAAAATTACCGATTTTTAATCAAAAAAATCTTAACAGAATATCATCAACTTTTTTCCTCTGCATCTCCTGATAATATAGAAATGCTCTTAGCTTTTGATGAGCAAAGAGATCAATATTTATGGTTTCAAGTTGGTTGGACAACTGAGGAAAGAATTAAGGGAATTTCTGTCCATATTCGCATTAAAAATGAGAAGATTTACATTGAGGAAGATTGGACTGAGGAAGGAATTGCAACGGAGTTATTAAGGGAAGGTGTACCAAAAGAGGATATTGTTTTGGCTTTTCATGATCCTGAGACTCGGAAGTTGACGGAGTTTGCTGTGGCTTGATTAATTTATAAACAGAATAAAATTAATCCTGTTGCTGATAATTTGTATCGTTATTTGAATTTTGATCAAATTTTTGGTTTTGAGGATGAGGGGAAAGTGATTTCTCAGGAGGAGGAACGGGCTTTGTTGACAGTAGTTTAGTATCGTAGTACACTGTTTACTGGGGGTGAGCTATAAAAAGCCCACCTCTATTCAATTCAGTTAAATTTGTTGATATATACAAACCATGGAAAAATATCCAATTAATAAAGCAAAACAAGCTTTTACTAAAGCTTTAACTGAAATTCCTGATTTTGCTCTTTTAAGTCCATCAGAAAAAGGAAATATAGTTGATAGATCAATTAAATGTTTATTTGAAGAATTGATGCAATTTTTTGGACTGAATCCTAATCAGGATTATATTCCATTAGATCAACTACCAGGAAATAAATCAGCAACAGATTTTTTAGTTTCTCATGATGCTCAAGAGCTTCTAGAAGGTTTATTTGAAGGAAAATTGGAAATTGTTAAACCATATACCATAAAATTAGAAAATGGTACGTTTATTTCAGGTTTTTCTGATGTTAGGAAAGTAGTTAAATCTCCATTAATACAATCATCAGAAAAACCAAAATCTATAAATAGGCAGTAGTTATAGGAAAACTGTAATGAATAACCAACAGTCATTAGAGTGTGAAGAGTGTGTTTGGGAAATAATGACAACTCCTACAAATATAGGTCATAATCTAGATACACAAAATCTTAATAAAAAAATCCGAAAAGCTAAGAACAAAATCGAAAAAGGAGGAATATCAAAATATACCTTTGTTTTTCCTATAAATACAATAGGTAAAGATGCTGAAGAAAAACTAAAAAATTTTCAACAAGAATATAGAGGATCTGTAGATATCAAATATTATGATTGTGAAAATACCCAATTGTTTTTACAGCAAGTATCAAAAATAACTAATTTTGTCAACATTCATGATTTGGTTATATATATTCAAGATATACGCCGTCAATACTTAGGTGATAAGTAGCTAGGTGGAGAATAATCAAAATATATTTCGTTTTGTGAAATGGCTAAAACTCAACCAAGATAACTCATTAAGGCAAATTTACATATTGTTACACATTTTAGTTATCTCACGTCCAACGACTTAATTAATATTCAATTTATTCTTTATTACAATATAGCTATGGTGCAGACACTATTATTTTACAAAATCAAGCTTCTTTCTGAAAACGCAACAGACTTTAGTAGAGAAAATATTTATGAATCTATCAAAAATTTATTAAAGGGCAGTGATAGAGTCGCTTCTGACATGATACATAAATATTTTGAAGAAATTATTATAGACAGTGTTGATATTAGTTATGAGAAAATTATTAAAATAGATCCAAATTTTGAAATCGAAATTAAACGAATTTTTGACAAAACAAAATCAAATTTTTTTCTTGTAGATGAAAATATGTGGTATCTTATGCAAGAAGTTATTGATGGAGAAATTGCAAATATATATCAAAAAGAATTAAAATTTGCTGAAAGATTAAATGAAATTGCTAATGTATGTCAAGATTATAGTCATCTAAAAGAAGTCTATGAAAAAAAGCTATTAATGGCAGATATTATTTAGGATCGCTATAATTAGATTTAATGTTTTTAATCTTTCTGCCGATCTTATACAAGTAGATATAGGTTGAAAAAAAAGCAATTTGCATTTTTATTTTTGTAAAAAATGAGGAAAAATAAATGAGTATTCACTTTATTATTGAGTCTAATTTACGATTTGTTCTTAGTAATTTTTGCGATGTTTCCGAAGAATATTTTAGAAGTGAAAAGGAATATTTTCAAATCGAATACTTCCAGATAGGAAAAGGCAAGAATGGTGAAGAACCTTATGAATTGCATTGTAGCAATTATCAGACAAATAAAATGTCTGTAATCTTAACATTTCCCATTTATATTAGTCCGAAAACAAGCGAAGATGCAATTACTTTAATACAAAATAAGCTGTATGATATGATAGATAATGAAATAATTAATTGGAGTCAACACCAAGAACTATTGAAGCGACCTTTAAAGCATCAAGATATTAATGGTGATCCTCCAAAAAAAGTACAGATAGGAAAAGCACCAGTATTTAAGTTAAAGAAAAATCGTAAATTTGATTTGATTTTGAATTAGTTAAACTATTAGGGATGAATTTTTGTTAATAAATAAAAGCGATCGCATTCCTCCAACATCCCAAACCCACCTAACCCCCCAACCCCCTTCCCTGCAAGGGAAGAGGGAGAAATCTTGCTCCCCTCTCCTCGCAGGAGAGGGGCTGGGGGAGAGGTCAAACACAATATAAAAGCACACCCCACAAATGAACAACCAACCACCGAAAAAAGACGGACTTCGTAACATAGTCATTGGACAAAAAATAGAACCCGTAAAACTCGAACGCGCCAAAGAAATGCGTCGCCAAATGACACCAGCAGAAAAAATTCTTTGGGAACATCTTCGCGCCAACCGCTTGCATGGTTTACATTTTCGCCGACAACAAGTTATAGATGGTTTTATAGTAGATTTTTATTGTCATGCTGCTAGTTTAGTCATAGAAGTAGATGGAAAAATTCATGAACAACAAATAGAATATGATCTAGAAAGAGATAAAATTTTATCAGCTAGAGGTTTGCGTTTATTGAGATTTGAAAACGAAGAAATAACAGAGAAAATTGATCAAGTTTTGATGCAAATTTATCAAACTTGTTGTGAAAAGATTGGGTAAAAACTAATGACACTCGCAAAACAAAAAATTAGCAGTGAAAACTCAACGCTTAATCAGTTACTAATAGAATTACAAGAAGAATGCCAAAATGTGATTTCTTTGGTTAACCAATTACAACTTTCTGAATTGAGCGATGCCTCCGGCGAGCGCAGCTATCGCCAAAAAGATAAAATTCTCTCAGAATTGCTGGTAGCTTCTATTCATTTGCATTCCCATTGTGATGAAGATTGGCAAAATTTGATTTCTGATGAGTTGGAAACTTTAGCAGATGATTAATGGAGAAAATCTTATGAATATGAAGAGGTGCAAAAATGATAAAATTACATCCTGATTTTTTAACTAAAAATGGTCAAAACCAATTTGCTATATTACCTTATGAGGAATTTTTGAAGATTAAGGAATTGTTAGTATATTTCACCTGAATGTCAATTATTAATAGGTGAACAAAATCATGTTAAAAACATTTAACGCTATTTTGAAAAACAATTCTATTGAATGGATTGATAAAGCTCCCGAAATGAACTTAGATGGTTCATTTCAAGTGCAGGTTACTTTTTTAGAACAAACATCAACCACCGCAACTAAATCTAATGGACAAAAAATGGCGGAAGCATTAAGAAAAATCTCAATTGAGATGAGGTATTGCTCTTAATATTCCAAAACTGGTATATGCTAACCATATTCATCAATTTTTTGAAAAATTGGTTTTCAGCAAAGGCTAAAAGTTCAGCATGGCAATACTTTTAGCTTTTTTACAATTTCCTCAGCGTACGATTCTCCCGTTTTGGCACAGTCTAGCCTATTACAGAGAACTTAGCGTGAACAACAATATCATTGAAATCCAAATCACCACCATTAGGTAAATCTTCAAAGCCCCACATATTATCACCCAAAGAAAGAACATGATCTTTCTTGTCGGGATTAGCGCCCAAGAAAGCAAAGTAAACAGGTACGCCCGTATTACCTAAAGCACCATCCACTTGTTTGCTGTCGTAAGCAGCATACATCTCACTGCTGCTGCTATAAATGACGGGATTGATCTTGACATCAAAGACCTTGAGGGCATCTTCTAGGTTTTGTAAGGCTGTAGTTCCTGCAACTACACCAATTGTGCGACCGTTGAGCAGAGGTAAAGCAGTAATACCACTATCTAATCGTGTCAAAAGTCCCTGTTCGGTGTAGAGATAAATGGGACTGTAGTCAACACCCAATTTGGCATCACGCATCAGGTTTTGGGTATATGCACCAGCAGAAACATCGACTTTACCATTAGCAGTATTAGCAAAACCATCGTTAAATTGCTGAGACACAAATTCAATCTTGCTGGCATCGCCAAATACTGCTACTGCGATCGCTCGACCTAAGTCAATATCAAAACCTTGGTAAGTACCATCATTGTTCTTCTCAACAAAACCTGGGAATGTAGAGCTTTCTGGGATACCAAATTTGAGAACTCCGCGCTGTTGAATCTTTGCAAGCAGATTGTGTTGATCATTATTAATTAATTGGATATCTTGGGTGACACCGGAGAAGGGTGGAGAATACATTAAGCCATCGTCTGTCCACAGGAGATTGAGATCGCGCTCTAAGTTGGAGAAATGACGGTCATAGATTTCCCCATAGTTACCAACTTGCTTGATAATTTGCACCACAAAATCATTGCGGATACCTAATGCTTTTCCTAGTTCATCTTGCAAACCTAAGAAGCGACGAATCGCCGGTGAAGCATCATTCTTGGTATCAGTATCAGTATTCTCGGCAATAATTTGGTCAATGTTTTCGGAAGTAATACCAAATTCTTCTGCTTGAATGGTGGCATAAGTCACCCAACGCACCACATCAGCCCATTCTGATTCATTTTCTGGCAATACCAAAGAAATTGGTTCTTGAGAAAATTCTACGTCGAGGATTGGCTTGAGGTGCATCAACAATCTGAATAATTTCACTCAGGTTCGGGAAGAATGAGTAAGTTGCCCCATTATTTTGGATCAGTGCCAGATTCTTGCCTTGGAAATCTAAGATGCCACTGAGGAAAGTAAAATCATTGAGGTTATCAACACCGTGGTAGGGAATTTCCGGCTTTGGTAATTAACCAATTTTTTAAATCGGTAATAGGTAGTTTATCTGCATCGCACTCAAGCTACCGATAATTTTTGCTACATCTGCGGGCAGTAATTCTGTAGCTTTTTCTTTTGCCCACTTTGCTAATTCTTCTTTGGGTAAGCGATCGCTCTTTAATAGATACTGTGTCTTGAGTCCTGTACCTGGTTTGGGATTAATAATGGTAATGCTGGGATTGGTGACAGGTAAGTTCAACCCTTTGAAGAAACTAACATCTTGCAGTCCAGGAATTAAACCAATTACTTGGGCAATATCCAAATTACCGTTATAGGCAATTTGCATTTGTCCATTACCCAAAGTGAAGTTAACATCCTTGGCTATATTCAGTAATTTATCCAGAACACCTTTCACCTCAGCAGGTAAGATATCGGCTGCGGTATTTTTCGCCCAGTTAATTAAATCTTGAGTTGGTAGTTTGTCAGCCGCAAATACATAATCAAATGTGGCCAGAGTTGCACCTGCGGCTTTACCTTTATTAATCAAAGTAAAGCTGGGATTAGTAACATTGAGTTTTAATCCATTCAGAGGTAATTCTTTCACTCCTGGGATCAAACTCGCTATCTTCATTAAATCCACATCACCCCGGTAGTTAACTTGGATGATACCCTGACCAAAGATCACATCTAAATTTTCTGACAGATTATTAAAGACTGACTTAACTTCTGTCGGTATTTGACTGCTGATTAAATCGAGTAATTCCTGTTTTGGTAACTTGTCAGCCGCAAAGCTAAAGCTGGCATTTTTCCCAGGGTTATTGTTCATTTAAAGAATCTTCGTTTTTTATTAAGCTATATTTGCTTTTATGGCTCTTCGGTACTTGTTATGCTAAACCGAGAAATTGAGAGAAGGGAACAGGGAACTCTTAACTGGGAACAGGGGAAAAATTTTAATTTTCTAGTTTTTTAATAAGACTAATAATCATTCTGCTTTCTTCTTTTAATAAATTAAGAATTATTTCTACATCTTTTTCTGAACATAATCCTACTCGGTGAGATAAAATTAGATGAGTTTCTAATTCATTAACTGACCCTTGAGCTATGTTTAAAAATCTTATATATTCTCCTCTATATCTTCGTCCATATCATAAGAGATATATTAGCACCGAATAGATACAGCACTTCTTCTAATTTGTTGAACCATACCATATAACTCATCTTTGGGAAAAAGTTTAGTGAGGAAATAGCATCTTTGAGCAATATCCATTCCTTTTTGCCAAATTATTAAGTCTTTAAAGTCATTAATATCTGACATTCTTCCTGTTCCCAGTTAAGAGTTCCCTGTTCCCTCCAGTTTAGCATACTAAGTCCGGTAGAGCCGCTTTTATTTAATCCTGCTAATATTCGGTCTCGCTCTGATTTATTATCTAAAGACGTGGCGGCTCTTTTTTCAGATTTACGCATAGCATCTAATTCATCATTTACTTGTTTCATTACGTGAAATCTATCAGCAGTTATATTTGCATTTGGCATTAATTCTTCTACTAAACTTTTATAAGGAGACCAGAGATCCATGCTCACTTCAACTATTTGTTCAATGTTAACTAATTGGTCATTTTGGTCAACAATGAATACTTGCGATTGATAAAGACCACTATCTTCTATAGTGATATCGGCAGTAATGTTGTTAACAATCTGACCATTTTGTTTTAACCGGAAATTGGAAATATCTTTATTATTAGTGACATCCAGATCAAAATAATAGGGTTGAATGTCTATTCTTAAATTTTCCGCGTTTTCTTTAATGGCATCTGGTAATGCCATAAAGTAAATTCTAATTTTATTTTGGTCAACTACTGTATTACCGGGAATCTTTAACTCTTCAATTTGGGGGATGATAATCCCATTTTGTTGGGTATCGGGTTTAAAGGAAACTTTGCGATATTGGGAATTGAGATAATCAACTCCTTGAATTACATTTTCTCCAGCTGTAATAGTGTATTTTACCCACAGTCCCAAAGAGTTGAGAATGGATTTATCTGATTTTAATTCAATATAACCAATGGAGTAAGCATCTTCTTGGTCGGATAACAATGCCCCATATTCTTTAGCGTTTCTAACTGTTACCAGTTCTAAAGTGGGTTCATTATCTTCTATAGAGACTGTCGCAGACTGTTTTTGAGTATCTACCTGATAAAACTGATTGTTCTCAGTACCACTCCCGTTTGTCGGTTGTACCAGCCGAACAGTGACAGATTCGGTATTTTCTGCAACATCATCATCAATAGGTTCTACACCAATAATAATGGCTTTATCACTTTGCCCAGTATTAGCCTGAACAGTAATTTCGTTTCCAGTAAAGTATTCTTTCTTGCTATGGTCTGCATAACGCCAATAAAAGAGATAATCTGCACCTTTAGTGGTATTAATATGATTACTACGTATAGTGTTTGTTCCAGTTGTTTTGACGTATTTATTAGGATCTGAAGCATTTTTGTCAGTAACAGGATCTAAATTCAGTTTTAAGGTAAACTCCTTTCGTCTTTGTCGGTCAAAAATAAGTTTAAATTCGGCATTCTTGCCTCTGTCTTCTGAGGCAAAATGCCTGCATAAGCTTGTTGTCCTTCCGAGGAAATAGCAATCCCAGATTCAATATTTCCAGTGGCAAATTCTAAATCCCAATCTCCGCCTAACAGTGCATTACCTGTAATATCTACGGAGGCGGCAACATCTGTTCCTGTGAATATACTTAAATCCCTTAAAAACTCCTGACCCTGACCAAAACCGACACTACAGCCAAACAGTAAAATATCTGCTTCTGCTGTTAATGCCTTACGCCATTGTTGTAATTGCTCACGATAGGCTTGGATACTGTCGCGGTTTAGCCGAGTTGTTCCCATCTGAATTTGTCCCTCACTACCGTGAGAGATAATTTGCACACTAGTAATATTTTGTCGCTCCTTAAGAGTATTGGTGATTTGCTCTATTCCGTCTTGGTCTGAGTTGATGATCAAGATTTCTGTATCGGGCCGAACTTGTTTGAGCAGGTCTTGATAGTTAGCAACAACCTGAGCATCAACAAAAACAATGGTGGTGGTGGGTGTGTTTGTTAATTTAGTGGAAAATCCTGAAGATTATCCTTTTTTATGGGAAGAATTTTAGTTAAAATAATTTAACTCTGAATTGTGGAACAGGCATCCTGCCTGTTATCTTCTGAAAGTAATTCACACTAATCATTTGATATAATTAATTTTTCAAACTTTCACAGGTTGATTTTAGCAGGTTCACAGGCTAGAAGCCTGTGCCACTTAAACCTCATGCTACTGAAGAACTGTACCTTTATGACCCCAATGGGTTTATGATTAGAATTCGTTGTAATCCTAATTAACTCCAAATATGGAAAAAGTTTTAAAAGTCATTGCAGACGTAATTACTAACCCCCCAATTCCCCATGAACCCCATAAACAATCCTTAAAAAATTGGGCGATGTATTGCTTACGGGATAGAGGTTTTATAGTTGTTTTTGCCCAAAATGCTGACTTTGCAGTGCAGTTTAAAAACGGTGACAAATTCTATTTTAAAGTTACCAATCAAGCTGATGATTTAGCTAATGATATCAACTGGATAGTTTGGGATGGTGTGAATAAAACCACCAGTTTGATTCCTCAATTATCCAGTTATCATCAATAACTGTAGGGTGGGCAAAATTGCCCACCCCATACAGATTTTACACAGTTACTTAATTTTCTTCCCGTAACTTATCCAAAACACCGCGATCCTCCAAAGTTGAAGTATCGCCCGACACCTCCTGACCCGCTACCAGATTCCGCAACAACCGCCGCATAATCTTCCCAGACCGGGTCTTTGGTAAAGCATCAGTAAACCTGATTTCACCAGGACGAGCGATCGCCCCAATCTCATTAACAACGTGCTTCTTCAGTTCCTTACTCAACTCCTCACTGGCTTGGTAAGTCCCCTCTAAAGTCACAAAAGCCACAACTTCCTCACCCTTCAATTCATCCGGTTTACCCACCACAGCAGCCTCAGCTACCGCCGGATGAGACACCAGCGCAGATTCTACTTCCATCGTTCCTAAACGGTGTCCAGACACATTCAGGACATCATCCACGCGCCCCATTACCCAGAAATAGCCGTCCTCATCCTTTCTTGCACCATCGCCGGCAAAATACGTATAATTACCATCAATGGGCGGAATATGTTCCCAGTAAGTCCGGCGGAAGCGATCAGGATCACCGTACACAGTCCGCATCATTCCCGGCCAAGGATGACGAATTGCTAAATAACCACCTTCGTTATCAGGGACAGTATTTCCTTCTAAATCTACCACATCCGCAATAATACCGGGGAAGGGGAGAGTAGCTGAACCTGGTTTAGTGGCAATTGCCCCAGGTAGAGGTGTAATCATAATCCCACCTGTCTCCGTTTGCCACCAAGTATCCACAATTGGACAGCGTTCACCACCAATGATTTTGTGATACCACATCCAAGCTTCGGGGTTAATGGGTTCACCCACACTTCCCAGTAATCGTAGGGAAGAAAGATTACGTTTGTTAGGATGGTGTTCACCCATTTTGATAAAGGCGCGAATTGCGGTTGGTGCGGTATAAAAAATATTAACGCCGTATTTCTCAATTACATCCCAGAAACATCCAGGATTAGAAGCACGGGGCGCACCTTCATACATGAGAGTAGTTGCACCGTTGGAAAGAGGTCCATAAACAATATAGCTGTGTCCAGTAATCCAACCGACATCGGCAGTACACCAATATACATCTGTATCTTGGAGATCAAAAATCCATTTGGTGGTGATATGGCTGTATAAGTTATAACCACCTGTGGTATGAACTACCCCCTTCGGTTTGCCTGTACTACCGGAAGTGTAGAGAACAAACAGCATATCTTCACTGTCCATTGGTTCTGCGGGACAATCAGCGGAAACGCCTTTTTGTAAATCGTGCCACCAATGGTCACGCCCTGCTGTCATGTGAGTTGTTTGATTTGTGCGCTTGACAACTAGCACATCTGTAATGCTGGGAACTGCATTATTTTCTAAAGCTTTGTCTACCTGTTCTTTGAGGGGGACAATCGCATCCTTGCGCCAACCACCATCGGCTGTGATCACTAACTTAGCTTCGGCATCATTTAAGCGATCGCGCAAAGCTTCAGCACTAAAACCACCAAAAATAACGCTATGAGGTGCGCCAATTCTCGCACAGGCTAACATGGCAATGGCAGCTTCGGGAATCATTGGCATATAAATACCAATGCGATCGCCTTTTTTTGCCCCCAACTGCTTCAACACATTCGCAAACTGGCATACTTCCCGATGCAATTGAGCATAAGTCAGCGTCCGTGAATCTCCCGGTTCACCTTCCCAAATCAACGCCGCCTTATTTTTCCGCCAAGTAGTGAGATGTCTGTCAAGACAGTTGTAAGAAATATTAATCTTACCGTTGACAAACCACTTAGCAAAAGGTGGTTGCCAATCTAGGACGGTATCCCATTTTTGAAACCAATCTAACTCAGTTTCTGCTAATTCTGCCCAAAATTGCTGAGGATCAGCCTTAGCTTGATCATAAAGACGCTGATAATCTGCTAAACTTTTGATTTGGGCGTTTTCTGAAAAATCACTGGTAGGCGGAAATAGCCGCTTTTCCTGTAAAATGGATTCTATAGTTGGTTGAGACATAGTGATGGATGTAAACGATATTGTCACTGAAAACTATTTTTAACGAAGTTGTGCCAAAAAACTTGAGATTTTCATAAAATTGCCTCAAGTGTAAAGATTATTTACTGATATGCTAATCTAGTCCTACTCTAATACGACAATTAACTAATGCTGAATTGTTCAGTACGCCGTAAGATAAAATAATTATAATGTTTTTAACAACCTTATTTACCGATTTAGTAGGATATAAATCCTTAGATGTCATGTTAGTATTTTACAACAGGGTATAGTTTGGAAGCCAAGGAAATTAAAGATAGACTCAATTTATTAATCGAGCAAGCCGCTGAAATAGATCCGAATCTCACGGCAAAACTAAGAGATATCAACCGTTGGATTAAACATATCAAGCTTGGTTCGCTGATATCCAAACCCATCGTTGTCGCTTTTTTATTAGAAGTAATTACGGACTCTAGGGTTTGGTTAGCAATTAAATCTTTACCTTCGGAGGAAGACAAAAGATTACAGTTTGAGCAAATGACCGCCAATGAAAGGTATTGGTACGGTTATCTGTTCCCTAAATGGATTAATGCCACAGACACCAAATTTTATATTTGGAAGAAAAAAATGATGGCGGGGGAGTTTAATCAGGCTGATAGTGATATCATTAAATATATAGCTCAGGATGTTGTTCACCGGGAAGGTGATTTTTGGCGGCGTTATATAGCTGACCTTTCCATGGCGACAGACCTGATTGTTAGCAATCATCAAAATAAACCACTCTGTATTCAAGTTACCAGTGTCAGTGAAGAATTTCATAACACAAAGTATCAAAAGTGGCAAAATTCACTGCAATTGTGGGAAATAGAAAGAGGATTATTCTTGAGTTACAATCCCCAAGATAATGATTTTATCCATCAGTTAGTCAATGTTGCACTGTATAACAGTGATCATCTTGCGGAAGGGAAGTATGTGAATTTTTCCTGATTCCCGAATATTGAAATCGAAATCTGTGTCCTAGCTAACATCATTAATCCGCTGAAAACACCATTTATGGTTAACCAACAACAGACTAATAATAGCGCTCAACTCGAAAACCTAACGGAAGCGTTAGCAGCAGCCCGGAGTATGCAGCAAGATTGGTTAAATTATGGACTAAATTTTGTTCATATTTATGTAGAAGATGTGGAAGGTGATTGGCTAGAAACTTGGGGTGATGATGAAATATCTAATCCTTTATTTGATGGGATTAAAGACTTTTTAGTTAGTGATGATGATGTCGCCATCAAAATAAGAAAGTATGTAGGAGACACATCCTTGTTTGATTTAGCAGTAGATTTAGAAGAATGTTTGAGAATTTCTCGAGACAATGACAAAACATCAGCTGTAAAAGATATATTAGTAAGTAATATTGATCTGAATATTGATGATCTGGAATTATTGGATTTAGCGAATGATTTTGTAGATAAGTGTTGTTGTCGCTTGCCAGATTAAATGGCCACTTGAAAAATTAATGTCCACAAATATATTAAGCCCTAAACCCTTGCTATATAAGGGTTTTGACAAAATAACTGTCCGAGTTTAAAAACTTCACAAATTAGTTGTCCTATCTTGAAAATCTCTATTTCTCCAACCTTGACTTTATACTCAAAACGGCTAGAAGCTGGACTTTTTTATCATACAAAGAACAAGTTCAAAGCCTCTCTTCTCCCCCTGCTTGCCTTCACCCGTCATTTTCGGGTTGACAGACTACTAGCAACGCCCTAGTAGTTCGTCAAATTTATTTTGACGGGTAAATGATCGGAAAAAACTTCTGTTCTTCCCTCCCCTGCCCCCCTGCCTCTCTTCTCCCCCTGCTTGCCTTCACCTGTCATTTTCGGGTTGACAGACTACTAGCTTTGTTAGCACAAACAATCAACGTAACTGTTCTATCTTGACTAATTAATTTAGAAAATTTAGGATATACTATTTTTTCAAGCATAATGCAGTCAGTTAAGACGCATATTTTTGTGACTTCTAATTGAGTTTTCACTCCTTTTTACTTATGACAATTAAACTCACTATTCCTGGAATGGCTTGTTCTGCTTGTGCTAGTAATATAACCAAGGCAGTTATAACCATTGACGCTAATGCTATTGTGGAAGCTGATACTAAAACCAAGTTTGTCAATGTAGAAACTCAAGCTTCAGAATCTGTTATTAGAGAAGCTTTAATTGCTGCTGGTTATCCACCTTCTTAGCAAGATATTCTCAAATTAATAAACATTTCCTAACCACCGTTTAGAGAATGTTTTAAAAGTGGTATCCCGTAATTTCCATCACATTTTTACCCCCCCCCTTGCAAAGGGGGGAAACAATAAAAATCCAGTTCCCTCCCCTTTATAAGGGGATGGTTAGGGAGGGGTAAAATATTTGATACAGCAATCATGACTTTTAAAACACCTTCTCAGATGATTTTGTACATTAACACATCACTCCTGCTATCATAAGGCACAGTTTTTATCCCCAAGCCTGTATGCATTGAAAAACCCACTAAGTAGGTGAACACAATAAAACTAAAGTGTGTAAAGAAAAGTAAAATCGCCCAAAGCTTCTTCACTCTTGCATGATTGTCTTTTGCTTTTTGCCTTCCCATAACGACAATTGTCGATGCTAACCTACTTATTGATTGTCTTTTATCTCCCCAGCTTATTCACAAAGTTGGGGATTTTTGTATTTACAGCACTTCCTGATGTTATCAAGTCCAGTTTTTTATCGCCAAACAAGTAGGGGCGCAGGGTCTGCGCCCTCTATTGTATTTCATGGGATCGGGAATTGTTGTATAACCGATCAGTAGGTGAACACAATAAAACCAAACTGTGTAAAGAAACGTAAAATCGCTGAAAACTTCTTTACTCTTGCCTTGCTATAACGACAATTTTCAACGCCAACCTACTTAATAAATCATTATTTTTCAGAGGGAACAGGGAACGGGCAACAGGGAACAGGAAAAACTCATGTTTAAAAACATGAGATTGAAATAATGGCACTGTTTTTTTCGTGCTACGCATCTTTTAAAAACATCCTTTTTTTGACTGAGCTTTAAACTCAGAACTAAAGTTTCTTATTTGCTCCCTGTTCCCTGTTCCCTGTTCCCTTCTTTTGTAATATCGAAGAATCATGATTTTGTCATGAAATTATATTTTTGCTATGTACAATTAATCGTTATGTCATCAAATATTAATTTATTTTTTTCTGGAATCATTTATTAAATATTAGTTTATTCGTGATTAAAATATCTTTTCGTGTTACCGATTAATAGTAATAATTAAAAAGAAGAAATAACCAACAATTTCAAATTATTGTATTTGCAGATTTTGACAAAATCACCTTGTCAAAAAAATATTGCTATTCTTGAGGCTTAAATACTTATGTCATTTGTTGATATTTATCAAAACATCCCGTCTCGAAAAGAAATCAATTACACTGCTATTTCCCAAACAAATCCCCTTCAAAATCCCACCGACAATAGTATAAGTTGGGGTAATCATAGTAACTCTTCTCAACATAATCTAGAAACAAACTCCCCTATAGCTAGTAATAGCAGCTATAACTCTAACAATGGCTATGGCCTAGTTAACGCCGGATTAGCAGTCAGTAAAGCCGCAGGCGTTAGTCCCTATACAGATGCTCCTAACTTGGGTGGCAATAATTGGGGAGCGGATCTGATCAAAGCTCCCACAGCCTGGAATAATGGATATACAGGACAAGGAACTATTGTTGCCGTACTAGATACAGGCGTAGACTACAACCATCAAGACTTAAAAAATAATATTTGGAGTAACGCCAAAGAAATAACTGGTAATGGAATAGACGATGATGGTAACGGCTATGTTGACGATGTTCAAGGTTGGAACTTTGTAGATAACAACAATAATATTTTAGACAATAATGATCATGGCACTCATGTTGCTGGAACCATAGCCG
Organism: Anabaena sp. AL93; assembly: GCF_001672085.1. NCBI lineage: Bacteria > Bacillati > Cyanobacteriota > Cyanophyceae > Nostocales > Nostocaceae > Anabaena > Anabaena sp. AL93. Next base: position 46,442 of record NZ_LJOU01000039.1, read on the forward strand.
CAGAAAATAACGGCATTGGTGTTACTGGCATTGCCTATAATTCCAAAATTATGCCAGTCAAAGTCCTAGATGCCAATGGCTCAGGTTCTTACTCGAATATCGCTAAAGGTATTTATTACGCAGTTGATAATGGCGCAAATGTAATTAACCTTAGTCTAGGAGGTAATTCCTCTAACGATACGCTCAAATCAGCCATTGAATATGCCGGCAGCAAAAACGTAATCGTTGTCATGGCAGCAGGTAATAATGGTGATCCAGTGCCATCCTATCCCGCCCGCTACGCCTATAATTCAGGAATTGCCGTAGGCGCAGTGGATAAAAATAATAACCTTGCGGATTTTTCCAACCGGTCTGGTCCTCAAGAAATCACCTATGTCACCGCCCCCGGAGTTAATGTTTACTCCACAATACCTAATAATCAATATGCCAGTTACAATGGCACTTCTATGGCAGCCCCTCACATTGCTGGGGTCGTCGCTCTTATGCTTAGTGCTAACCATAACCTAACCGAAAGCCAAGTCCTCCAAATTATTAGAAGCACATCTGCGAATAGCACTAATCCTCCAGAGCCGACAACACCTTCACAGCCAGGACCGAAAATGCCATCTCTTTTCCCCCCTCTAGACTCTTTTTTCCCTTTGCAACTAATTAATATAATTTCACAATTGCCTTTTAAGCTGCAATCTCCAACACCAACCTCTACTCCCTTTCCTCCTATAGTTGTCTCCAAGAGCGAAAATCAGTTGGAGTTGCATTTCGGCAATATAGCAACAGTAACAGTACAGCAGTTTAACTACTACGGTCAAAGTCTGGCACAACCCGTTACCCAATTCACACTAAATTTCTACGACAACACCCCACCAAACAGCAACAGTGAAGATAGTTTTGATAAACAGTATTATAAAGACAGCTATTGGCATTGATCTAAGGGAACACCAAAAAATAAATTACCAATTTTGTGGGATGGGCATCCTGCCCGTCCTTGATGATTAGCAGGCAATTCGTCCCGCACCACGAGAAATTTTTGGGTATTTTTTTAATTGGAAGTCCCTAATCCACTACAAAAAAAAACAATCTGAACCAGTGAAAACAAACGCCACTAGGGAAAAATCCTCTCCCCCTCAACGTTTCCAGCTTTTCAGTCCCTGAAATCACCCTTGCCTAAAAAATATTTCTCAACCCCCTTGACAGAAAAAGGAAGGATTGCTATATTAAATAAGTGCCGAGAGAAAGAAACGACTCCCGGACAACTGAACCGAGAAAAAATAATACTTTGAAAGAATAAATTAAACCAATCCTCGTCGTCAAGATAATTGAAAGAGGATTCGAGATTTTAACTAATTTCGGAGCCGACAAACTCGAAAAAACAAAATGGAGAGTTTGATCCTGGCTCAGGATGAACGCTGGCGGTATGCTTAACACATGCAAGTCGAACGGTCTTTTCGGAGATAGTGGCGGACGGGTGAGTAACGCGTAAGAATCTACCTTCAGGTTGGGGACAACCACTGGAAACGGTGGCTAATACCCAATGTGCCGAGAGGTGAAAGGCTTGCTGCCTGAAGAAGAGCTTGCGTCTGATTAGCTAGTTGGTGGGGTAAGAGCCTACCAAGGCGACGATCAGTAGCTGGTCTGAGAGGATGATCAGCCACACTGGGACTGAGAC
>NZ_LJOU01000040.1:0-47542 GCF_001672085.1 Anabaena sp. AL93
AGGGCCTGCGCCCAATCAGGAATTAAGAGTAAAACCCGCTTGCTGTCCGGGGTAGAATTTAGATTCTGTACCTCATTAATCTGCAATTTGCTGTAAGTAATTGGACAAAAATATTTGGTGTTGCTGATTAAGGGTATGAATTTTAGTCTCACGCAAAGGCGCAATCACGCTTCGTGATCTCGAAGAGTAGACGCAAAGGTCAGAGTTTTAAAGGTTTAATTTGGGAATTTCATACCTTAGTTCAGCAACGCCAAATATTTACAGTCATTGCGAGCGAAGGGAAGCAATCACAACCCTTGGAATTGCTTCATTTCACTGCGTTCCATATGGCTAACGCCACGCTGCGCTAACGCAATGACATTGTGTAATTAATTCTGTCTCACTACTTATTTAAAATAATTTGAATTTAGCCAATTGGTTTTCAATCATTCCTGTCAGCATTTGCTTGAGTTCCGTACCATTTTGAAATTGTAAAACCTGCTGGGTAGGTAAATCAAAAGGAAACTGCCCTACCAAGTCTGGACGTTGCATTTGCACCAGCAAAATTTGTTCAGTCCGTTTACTGTGAATAGCATAACCCATTTCGACACAGACATGAGGACTGGGAATTAGTTGATTTGTTTCCTGACTGTCAATGCTAGTTATGGCAGTGGTATCAGCAATAAATAATAAACTCTTACGGATTTTTCTCATGCTGGCGCGATTTAAACGCAAACAAGCATTTTTTGGACGAGGTGATTCTACTAAAGTTAGGGGAAAATGCGATTTTTCATTTATACTTTTTAAAGTGGTAAGCAATTCTTCTCTGAGGAGATCATTAGCTGTCCCATATTCGGTTTGATAACAGAAATATATTGTCGGATCTAATTGGGCTAATACAGCCTGTTTAGTAAAATAAATTTCATGACTAATCAAGTCAATGTTAGCTACAGAATATCCACCGCTGCCTTCAATATAAAACTCAATATTTTCTCCTTCTAAATATCGCCCAAACCAAGTTGATGTTTTTACTGCGTCGCTATCCTCTAAAAAGTCTGCTCGCAATCCTGATTTTAATAAGCTTTTTTTACTCAGCCGAATATCTGGAGGACGTTTTTCCAGTTCTGCAATCGGTTCATAATCCGGTAGATACCACGCTCTGAGCGCAATAATTGACATAAGGCGCTATTTTCAATATCTCTTTCTATTTAATTCTAGTACAAAATTACAAACAACAACACCCAGACATCTACTAGCTTGTTGAATCCCTCTTTTTGTTAACTCTAGCCAGGGATGTACTACCTTTCATCAACTTGATCAACAAGGGATGGAAACCAGTCACAGCGCCCCCTGATTTTCATTCATTTGAGGAAATATCAGCTTTCGCGTTGGGTGTTGTTGTTTGTTGACGAGACAGATGTAAATTAAACAGCGCTTTTACCTCTCATTTGTGGTTTCTTTCTTCTTTCTCTCTAGCTGTCGTATCTGCCAGGGAAGCTATACCTGCTTCAACTATTAAGATAACAGCTTTAAATTCGATGGGACATTTTTGCAATTAAACTTTACTAAATAAAAAACATAAGTTTGATGAAAACCTATATTTTTGGGAATTACACGCTACTTTTAGCAGTAATTTTATTTTGATGCAATTGAGTAATTACTCAGGATTTTTTAAGTTTTGAAACAAAACAGATTTCACCCTCATGCACCCTAAAATACCTTAAAACCCTCCTAATGCACGAATATTATCAAGAATGGTAACTTCTCCATAGGGATCGCCCACAGCCCGCATTAAAGGTAAAGCTTGATTGTAAAAGACCAGTGCCTTTTGCTTTTCTCGTGACATACTCCACACACTCCCTTTCAGGTGAGTGTGGGCTTCTCGGCGACTCCTCTATGAAGACATTAACCGAGCTTTAAAGCCCTATGCCCTAGGGACTTTTTGAGATAATTTTTAACTTTTTTGATAGGCTGCTTTTCAGCATTTAATTGAGTTACACCTACCCTTGAAAATTATATCAAATATTTGAAAAAAAATCAAGAAAGTGTTCATTCCTCATCGCCTTCCTATCGGGTAGGTGAGAGGCTTCTACTGTTTAAGCTAAACAGTATTTTAATAGACAAGCAGTATAAAATTTTTCATATTTCTAATAACTGTAACCGTATTTCTGCCCGTACACTCATGAGGATTTTACCGAGGTGATTTTCTCCTGTATGATTTGCACCACAGCCCCAGAAACAGTCTGTAGGCGAATTTTCTATGAGCATTTCATCACCTGTGATTAATAATATTTCCCTAATATCAGGATGAGTGATAAATTTCTTGAATACTGCCCTTCGCATCACCTGAGTTTTCACCAATTCCCAATCTGGACGGAGACAACGAGAGGGACAACGTCCTAAAGCAGCAGCTTCTTCAGGGGTAGGAGCAGCGTGGATTAAAGGTATAATCGGGGCATCTGGACTACCAACAAACTTTTGTCCTTGATAATAATGCTCAACAGTTGGCCAATAAGTACCTTCGACATCAATCCCGTGAGGAGAAAAATTAGAAAAACACCCGTATGGCTGGGAAACCTTATAAAAGTAAATAGTCATGCTATTGGAGGAGGTAGGGGTGCAGGGACTGCGCCCAGTCAGGAGGAGTGCTGTAAGGCTTTTGACTTAATTTTTGGACTTCATTCAAGTACATACCGCTATAACATTAGCAAAATCAGTAATGATGTAAATAAATAATAGGTTAAGCCATTCTGTTTTATGACTACAGATGCTTTTGAACAAACAAATTGGGTGTGGCAGTTTTCCTTATTCCAACAGCAGGTAGGAGAATGGGTAGAATACCAATTTTCCAGATTTGAAACCACCTTACCAGAGTTGCCTCCTGGCTGGTCAATCAGTCCTTGGTTAAATGAATTACTAACAATCCTATTTTGGTCAGGATTGGGTTTATTCTTGCTATGGGTAGGTTGGCGCTTATGGCAGGAATTTAATCCTTATATCTATACTTGGCTGAAGGCGGTGAGTAATGCTAGGGGTTCTAAAACCAAAGCTAATTCCAGAGAAACATCCATTACCCTGTTATTAAGCCAAGCTCAGGAATTTCAACGGCAGTATAATTATAGAGAAGCCTGTCGTTGTATTTATTTAGCAATGTTACAACAATTACATGAACAAGCGATCGCTCGCCAACAACCCAGCCGCACGGACGGAGAATATTTGCAATTACTCAAATCCTCCGTCACCCTCCTCCAACCATATCAAACATTAATCACCACCCATGAACAACTGTGCTTTAGTCAGCATGAGATTTTAGCAGAAAATTATCAACAGTGTTGGCAAGCTTATAGAAAAATCCAGGAATCATTAGTCAGGAGTCAGGAGTAAAAGTTTCTTTTAAGGGACTTCCAAATAAAAATATGTCCCAAAACTAACGCAAAAACTCTCTCTATTTCTTCTCTCTCTGTGTTCTCTGTGCCTCTGTGGTTCTTTTGTTCATTTATTGGGATAATTTTTTTCTTGGAAATTCCTAATTCAGATAAATCATGAAACGCAATCAGCGCGTTGCTTGGTTAGGTGCGATAGTCTTAGCCGTGATTATTTTACTTACCACTATAGCAGCCCCCAACACCCAAATAACTAGTGGTTCTACTTATAATCGCGGACCTGATGGCTATGGTGCGTGGTATGCCTTTATGCAAGATCAAAATATCAGTATTCAACGTTGGCAAAAACCATTTAGTGATTTACCAACAACAAAAAACCCTATTACTTTATTACAAGTTAATAGCGCCCTTCAAGAAATAGAAATATATTCAGAACCAGAAGAATGGGTAAAAAAAGGGAATAACCTCGTAATTTTAGGAATTAAACAACCAGTAACAGCAGCAGTATTTAGTACACAGCAGCAATCACCCTTCGGAAACATCAAGATTGATACCCGTCGCCGATATCATACTTCAAAAGCAGAACAAGTCATATTAGGAGACGAATTTGGAGCAATAATTTGGCAGAAAAAATCCGGTAAAGGCAAAGTAATTTTAGTAACAACACCATATTTAGCTGCTAATGCCTATCAAGAGAATGACAGTAATTTTAAATTATTAGCAGATTTAGTCACTAAAAATAGTCAAAAAGTATTTGTAGACGAATATATACATGGCTATAAAGACAAAGATATTCAGAAAAAAGTAGGAGAAGATAGTATATTCAATTACTTCGCCAAAACTCCCCTATTACCAGCCTTTATCCAGCTAATTGTCCTATTATTGGCATTAATTTGGGCAGAAAATCGCCGCTTTGGTAAACCAGTAAACTTAGAAACACCTGTCATAAATAATAGTCAGGCTTATATTCAAGCTTTAGCGGGAGTTCTCCACAAAGCAGAATCTACCGATTTTGTCGTGGAAATGTTGGGGAAAGAAGAACAAATACAACTGCAAAAAGCTTTGGGTTTGAGTCAAATTCCTGTAGACAATCAGGTTTTACTAAAAATCTGGGAAGAACAAACAGGGAATAATACAGAAAAACTTAATGCAGTATTACAACTACAATCACAAAAACGTCGAATAAGTGAACGAGAACTGATAAGCTGGTTAGAGAAATGGCGTAATTTGCGAAAATAATTAAACGCAGATGAACGCAAATAAACGCAGATAAATACGGATGATTATGATTCTGTGCAGCTTTAGATAAATTTGGTATAGATCTTTTGATGAACATGATATTTCTCGAAATCTTTTTTTATTCCTTTTTTTTGTGAGTGATTGATAAATATGAGTGAAACTAATAATTCGGTTTTAATTAACCTGGGAAAAGCAATTAATCAAATAGTTGTTGGACAACCCGCTTTGATTAAACAGACATTAATTGCTTTATTAGCAGGTGGACATATTATTTTAGAAGGAGTTCCTGGCACAGGAAAAACATTGTTAGTTAAAGTATTGGCACAATTAATCCAATCTGATTTTCGTCGTATTCAACTAACTCCAGATGTTCTCCCGTCAGATATTACAGGGACAAATATTTTTGACTTAAATACCCGCGATTTCACATTAAAAAAAGGTCCCGTTTTTACAGAAATACTTTTAGCCGATGAAATTAACCGCACTCCTCCAAAAACCCAAGCTGCACTTTTGGAAGCAATGGAAGAAATGCAAGTTACCCTCGACGGTGAAAGTTTACCATTACCTGATTTATTTTGGGTAATTGCTACCCAAAACCCTTTAGAATTTGAAGGAACTTATCCTTTACCAGAAGCACAATTAGATCGGTTTTTGTTTAAATTAGTTGTAGATTATCCAGAACAAGCAGCCGAAAAACAAATGTTATTAAATCGTCAGTCTGGATTTACTGCAAAACGTACAGATATTGCTAACTTAAAACCTGTCACTACAGTAATTGATATTTTGCAAGCTAGACAAGCTGTAAAACAAGTTCAAGTATCAGAAACAATAGTTGATTATTTATTAGAAATTGTCAGAAAATCCCGTCAATATCCTGATTTAGCTTTAGGTGCATCTCCTCGCGCTGCGGGTGCTTGGTTGCAAACTTCTCAAGCCGCAGCTTGGTTATCAGGAAGGAATTTTGTCACTCCAGATGATGTAAAATCAGTGGCTTCACCCTTATTGCGTCATCGTTTATTATTGAAACCGGAAGCAATGCTAGATGGTTTACAAATTGATGCAGTAGTTGCAGCAGTAATTAATCAAGTTCCAGTTCCTAGATAAGTAGGTTGGCGTTGAAAATTGTCGTTATGGCAAGGCAAAAGGCAAGAGGCAAGAGTGAAGAGGGTTTAGGCGATTTTACATTTCTTTACACAGTTTGGTTTTATTGTGTTCACCTACTTAATTCATTGATAATCTCATGTTGAAAACGACTCTCATCACAAGAATTACGTTCCCTAAGAGACTTCCAAGAAATAAATTATCCCAAGAAACGAACCACAGAGGCACAGAGTACACAGAGAGAGAATTTTTGCATCAGTTTTGGGACATTTTTTTATTTGGAAGTCTCTAAAGAGACAAGGATAGTTAATAAAAACCATGAATGATTCAGCATTTATTATCTTTATTATTTTTGCAATAATTTGGCTTTTAATGGCAACTGCATCTGTAATTATCTTCTTGAAATCAGATGGGCAAAAAATTCATTTTGGCAAAACCGGACTGATTATTTCTATCTCTATTATTCTCCCAATTATTATGGCTCTGAGTTATGCAGCATTTAAGGGAACATTTTGAAATTTTCCTAATAGTCTAGTTGCAATTTGTCACAAAATTGACCGCAGAAGTCAGTATTCATAAATTCATCCTTGATAATATGATTCCATCCAAAAAAGTTTATTTTTTATTAATTGCGGGAATATTTATCTCCCCAATTTTATCTATGATTCTGGGAATTTATCAAACCATAATCATAACTTGTTTATTTGATCTTACGGTTTTCACCTTCATGGTAATTGATGGTTGGGGAATGAAAGCAAACCGCGTAGAAATTACCCGCGAATTACCATCACGTTTATCTATTGGTAGAGATAATTCAGTTATTTTAAAAGTAAAAGCTGGGAAAATTGATGCAGTTATTGAAATCCACGATTATTACCCACAAGAATTTACTGTTTCTACAACCACAGTTACAGCTAATATTAATGCTAATCAAAGCCAGGAATTAACTTACACAGTTTGCCCGAATCAACGAGGAGAGTTTTCTTGGGGAAATATCCAGGTTCGACAGTTGGGAATGTGGGGGTTTGTGTGGCATGATTGGCAAATTCCCCACAGTACACAGGTAAAAGTATATCCTGATTTAGTGGGATTGCGATCGCTCTCTATTCGTCTGACATTACAATCATCAGGTTCTATCCGCAAAACTCGGCAAATGGGTATAGGCACAGAATTTGCAGAATTGCGAAACTACCGCAGCGGTGACGATTTACGCTTTATTGATTGGAAAGCCACTGCTAGACGGGCCTACGGTAATACAGGACCCCTCGTTAGAGTTTTAGAACCAGAACAAGAACAAACATTATTGATATTACTAGATCGTGGCAGACTTATGACAGCCAAAGTCCAAGGTTTGCAACGATTTGATTGGGGTTTAAACACCACATTGTCCCTAGCATTAGCAGGATTGCACAGAGGCGATCGCGTTGGTATTAGTGTATTTGACAACAAAATACATACGTGGATACCCCCGGAACGAGGACAACATCATCTCAATCAACTCATTGATAAACTCACCCCTATTCAACCAGAATTACTCGAATCTGATTATTTAGGTGCAGTTACCCACGTCGTCAAACAACAAACCCGCAGAGCGCTCGTAGTCATCATTACGGACTTAGTTGATATCACCGCTTCCTCCGAACTTCTCGTAGCCCTTACCAGACTCGCACCCCGTTATTTACCCTTTTGCGTCACCCTGCGAGATCCTCAAGTTGATAATTTAGCACATACATTTACTGAAGATGCCACACAATCTTATATTCGCGCAGTTGCACTAGATTTATTAGCACAAAGACAACTGGCATTTGCCCAATTAAAACAAAAAGGAGTATTAGTTCTTGACGCACCAGCAAATCAAATTTCCGAACAATTAGTAGATAGATATTTACAACTTAAAGCCAGAAATCAACTGTGAAATATTGCAGGAATTAATGGAGGTAGGGGCGCAGGGCCTGCGCCCAGGAGTCATTGGTAAAACAATACAATTTCTTCCTTCGCGCCTTTGCGTGAGACATTCATATTTTCTTCTTCCGACTACAATACCGCACCAAAACCACAAACAAACCCATCCCCACCAAATATTTAATTGGATCTGGAACAATCGGATTTGGAGACAAAAAACCCTCAATTAAACCAGCAACAATCAACATCGGCACAATCCCAAAAACCAATTGTACAGCCAAAGAACCATAAAACTTCAAAGCATCCAGACGACGATATTTACCAGGAAATAAAATTGCCCTTGCCAGCAACAAACCTGAACCTCCTGCAAAAAATATCGCAGGTAATTCCAAAGCACCATGAGGAAATACAAACGCCCAAAACGGGTAAGCCAGATTATTTTGAGCAACTAAAGCACCAATAGCGCCCATTAACAAACCATTGAATACTAATAAATAAATCGTATATAAACCCGCCGTAATTCCCCCAGCTACAGCCCCAAAAGACACAGAAATATTATTCATCATAATATTACTAGAAGCTAATGGTTCAATCCCCACAATCGAACCCATCCATAATTCACCCTTATCTCGCACCAGAGAAATCAACCTTTCCGGTACTACCAAAGACATAAAACTCGGATCTTGCCAAGCATACCACCAAGCAATTAAGCCTCCTAAAATGAACATAGCGGTGGCTATGGCAATGTATAGCAACGTTTGCTGCACCACTTGAGGAAATCCCCACAGGTAAAATTCTTTCGCTGCTTGCCATTCCTGTCGCCGCGAACCCTGGTATATCTGTGTATAGGCGCGAGTTGTCAATGATTGTAAACTTTGAATTAAAGTTTTACCAACTTGCTGAGTCCGCGCCCTAGCTAAATCCGCTGCTACAGAACGATATAAACTCGCCAGTTCCCTAATTTCTGCCGAACGCAGGGACTTTAAGCGTTTTTGTTCTACCTTCTTCAACAAAGCATCTAAACGCTGCCAATTAGCCTCGCGTCTTCCTATCCAACGTTGAATATTCATAAAATTTCTAAATACTTAGTACAGATTAGCTTAAAATAACTTCAAAGTAAGCACCGTATCTTAGGAAAAAATTAACACCATGTCTGGAAATTTTGGTTCTTCTAGCTCCATACAACCATTGAGTTTAGGTAGTGTTGTCAGTGCGGGAATACGATTATACCGTTCCCATCTCAAAAAATATTTTCTCATAGCCCTTAAAGCTTATGCTTGGTTACTAGTTCCTATTTACGGTTGGGTGAAATTTTATGCCCTTTCAGCCCTGATTTCTCGATTAGCTTTTGGCGAATTAGTTAACCAACCAGAAAGCGTCTCATCCGGTGAGCGGTTTGTCAATTCCCGCTTATGGGAATTTTTTGTCAACATTATCCTCATGCTCGTCATTACTCTAGGAATTACATTTGGATCTATACTTATTGGTGGTTTACTAATAGGTATATCAACAGAATTACTAGGAGGATTACAGGATGCAAATCCAGCTAATATAGCTATTATCATTTTAATAACTTTGGTAGAAATAATAATCATTTTTACAGGAATTGTATGGATAGGAACTAGATTTTATTTAGTAGATGTTTCCCTAGCTATTGAGGATGATGTTAACGGTAGTTCAACGATTAATCGTAGCTGGGAATTAACCAAAGGAAATATCGGCAGAATAGTGTTAATCTCCCTAATTGGTAGTTTAATAACCATTCCCATCCAACTTATTATTCAAATCATCACTAGTATTGTTCAGTTGATTTTCACACCTTTACTAAAAGAGGGAAATGCTGGTTTTTCAATGATTTTTTCCCTGTTAATTCTTGGGCTGACTTTTGCTGGTTTAGCATTAATTACACCTTTTTGGCAAACAGTTAAAGCCGTTATTTATTATGACCTTAGAAGTCGGCGAGAAGGGTTGGGTTTACAATTACGTGATCACGATATTTAATTAAATTCAAATATAATGCACCTTTTTAATCGCATTAAATTCACTACACCTGAAAGTGTAGAAATAGAATTTACCCTGGCTGGAATTGGTAGTCGGGCTTTAGCACTAATGATTGACTACCTAATTTTAGCTTTTACTTTAGTAATATTGGCGTTAATATGGTCGTTTATTTTTCAGCAAATTACTGATTTGGGAGTTAGTATTTTTGGCTCTAATTTTGGTTTGTGGTTGATAGCCATATCTCTATTAAGTTTTTTCTTTATTTACACAGGTTATTTCGTCCTTTTTGAAACTCTTTGGCAAGGACAAACACCCGGTAAAAGGATTGCTAAAATTCGTGTTGTGCGCGATGATGGTAGACCTGTGGGTTTACAACAATCAGCATTACGAGCCTTACTCCGTCCTCTTGATGAATCCTTATTTATTGGTGCTTTTTTAATTACTTTTAGTAATCGAGAAAAGCGTCTTGGTGATTTAGCTGCTGGGACAATTGTAATTCAGGCAGAAACAGTTGTGAAATCATCAAATTTAGCTATTTCTGAAACAGCTAAATCTTTCCATATTCAATTACGAGAAATAGCCGATTTATCACTTTTATTACCAGATGATTTTGCCATTATTCGAGAATATTTACGCCGACGCGGTGGAATGTCCACAAAAGCGCGGACAGCACTTTCTTTAAAACTCACCCAACAGGTTCAATCTATTATTAATTTAGAAATTCTGCCAGGAAATATTGCTTCAGATGTATTTTTAGAAGCTGTTTATCTCGCCTATCAAAACCCTGAATTTTAGAGGTTGTTTGAAAAGTATTAGATGCAACCGATCATCTCCAGAAACCTAACCTTCCTTCCTCTAACATACCTCTAAGATACAAGGTTGGGTTGTGGAACGTAAATGTATCCCTGACGGGAGGCGTTAGCTATAGGCGTACCCCTGCGGGAGCCGGAAGCATCAGCCATAACCCAATATTATCATGGATTTTGTTGGGTTTCGCTATCGCTCAACCCAACCTACATTTCCTTGGGACTTCCAATTAAAAAAATACCCAAAAATTTCTTGTGGTGCAGGCCGAAAAGCCTGCTAATCATCAAGGACAGGCAGGATGCCCATCCCACAAAATTGTGATTGCTTCCCTTCGCTCGCAATGACTGTAAATATTTTTGTCCAATTACTTACCCAAAAATTTCTTGTGGTGCGGGACGAAAAGCCTGCTAATGATCAAGGACAGGCAGGATGCCCATCCCACAAAATTGGGTAATTTATTTTTTGGTGTTCCCTTAACCGACAAGTATTGCTACTTAATGGTGATTTTACCTTCAGCAAATTGGATTAAAGCTGTTAATTCTTCTGCTGATCCTACCACTAATAAGCGATCGCCTAAAAGGAGTGTAGTTTGACTATTGGGATAATCAATTTCTTCTCCATCAACCCGACAAATAGCCATTAAACTCACCCCAGTTAAATAACGCATATTCACTTCTTCTAAAGTCATGCCAATTAAAGGTGAATCTGCTGGTAAATCATACCAACGACGATTTAGATCACGGGTGACTTTTTGTAAATATTGAGAAACTTCAGCAGCAGAACTTTCAGGGCGTAAATCCAAATAATGATCTTGGCGAATTTGTTGCATTTTCTCTTGTACCACTTCTGGTAACAAACCCACAGTAATTAAGAGATGATTTACCATTTCCAAACTAGCTTCAAATTCTGGTTGGACAACTTCCTTTGCCCCCAATTGATAAAGAAGCTCAATATTTTTATCTTGGGTAGCACGGACAACTGTATCTAATTCTGGACATACTTCCAAAGATCGTTTTAAGCATAGTCGAATACTAGCAGGATCTGGGAGTGCGATCGCCATTCCTTGAGCATGACTAACACCAGCAGTTTCTAAGACATGAAGACTCACCGCATTACCATAAACATAGGCAATTCCTGCTTCCCTTAACTGTTGAATCCGACTTTCTGATTGGTCAATTACTACCACAGATAATTGATATTGCTGTAACAACTTCACCAAATTTTTACCCAGTCGTCCATAACCACAAACTACGATATGATTTTTCTGTGGCAAATCTTCCGAAAAATCACGAGCTTGGTCATCCACCAAATATGGTTTTAGCCAAGGCATAGATTCAGCAAAATCGAATAAAAATGGCACTAATCGCAAGACAAAAGGAGTCAACATTAAAGTAACGGCAGTAGTTCCTAAAATTAGTAAATATATCCGCCGAGACACCAAACCTAAAGATTGCCCTTCACTAGCCAGAACAAAAGAAAATTCCCCAATTTGTGCTAATCCCAACCCCACAATTAAAGATGTTTTTAAAGGATAGCGAAACAGGCTTACTAAAGGAGTAATAATTAAAAACTTACCCACAAAAACCAAAGCCACCAATCCGAGAATCAATTCTAGATTTTGCCACAAAAATACCGGATCAATCAACATCCCAATGGCAGCAAAAAATAAACTAGCAAATATATCCCGCAATGGTTCAACAATAGTCAAAGTTTCATCAGCATATTCCACCTCAGAAATCATCAATCCAGCGACAAATGCCCCCATTTCAATAGATAACCCCAAGTATTCTGTGAATATGGCAATTCCTAAACAGATGGTGACAATACCTAATAAAAATAACTCCTTACTTTCCGTTCTGGCTAATAATCTGAGTAAGGGAGGAATTAACCAAATCCCCGCTACAACCGCACCAGCGGCAAATAAACCAATCTTTAGCAATGCCATTAGCACAGCAATGCCAATCACCTCTCCTGGTGCATGGAGGGCTGGTAAGACAGCTAACATTAGTCCCAGTGCTAAATCCTGGACAACCAACATCCCCAGCATCACCTGACCGTGAGGTGTTTCCGTCTCATTGCGTTCCATTAAGCACTTGAGAACCACCGCAGTGGAAGACAGAGACAAAATCGAACCCAAAAATACACCTTTAGCGGGTAAAGTTCCCCAAGCGCCAGTGACACCACAGACCAAAACAGTGATGAGAATAGTCAGGATAATTTGTAAAGTACCACCTCCGAGAGCGATCGCTTTAACTTTCCTAAGTTCCGTTAAGGAAAACTCCACACCCAAAGCAAACAACAAAAACGCCACCCCAAACTGAGCCAAGGTTTCCACTTGGATAAGTTCCTTAATCAGTCGCAGTCCAGAAGGACCAACAACCATCCCACCAATGATATATCCCAGCAAAACAGGTTGTTTTAACAGCGCAGCTAATAGTCCACCGCAAGCTGCAACAGCAAACACCAAAACTAAATCAATAATTAAACGAAAATCTTCTTGCACCAGTTTTAATTAAGAACTATAAACAACCATATAGATTCAGCATACAAACTTTTAGCAATTTGCGGGGAGGGCTGCGATACAAGAAAATATAGCAGGGGGGCAGGGGGGGAGGATTTATTTAAGATTCCTCTGCGCCTCTGCGCCTCTGCGAGAGCAAAAAATCTAATTCAAGTACCCAAAAATCAGCCTAAAACCCGATAACCAATATCTCGGCGATAATACATTTCATCAAATTGAATGCTCTTTATACCTGCATAGGCTTGAGCTAAAGCTGCTTGAAAATCCTCACCCAAACCAGTGACATTTAACACCCTACCGCCATCTGTCACAACTTCCTGGACGGCATTTAACCTTGTCCCCGCGTGAAAAACCGTCGCCCCTACGGTCTGGGCTGCGGCAAAACCAGTAATTACCTTACCCTTAATATACTCTCCCGGATAACCACCAGAAGCAGCCACCACCGTCGCCGCTGCCCCTTGTTTCCAAGCAATCGGCGGCATATTTCCTAACCGCTGTTCTATACAAGCCAAAATTAAATCTTCCAAAGGTGTTTCTAGCATTGGTAAAATCACTTGGGTTTCTGGATCACCAAAGCGACAGTTAAATTCTAAAACCCGAAAATCCCCATCTGGTGAAATCATTAACCCCGCATACAAAATGCCTCGGTAGTCAATGCCCCTAGCCTGTAAGGCGTGAATAGTTCTTTCTAATACTTCTGTTTGTACCCGTGCCATTAACTGCGGTGTGGCTATTGGGGCGGGAGCATAAGCACCCATGCCCCCGGTATTGTCTCCTGTATCACCTTCACCAACACGCTTATGATCTTGAGCAGGTAATAATGGACGAATGGTTAAACCATCGGTGAGAGCTAAAATAGATACTTCTTGCCCGACTAAACATTCTTCAATGACAACGGAACTACCAGCAGATCCAAATTGTCCTTGAAAAATTGCCTCAATTGCTGCTTCAGCTTGGGCAATGGTTTCGGCAACTGTTACCCCCTTTCCAGCCGCTAAACCATCGGCTTTAATCACAATGGGCGCACCTGCGGATTGAATGTAAGCTTTTGCTGGGGCTGCTTCTGTAAATACCGCAGATTTAGCTGTGGGAACTCCGGCTTCTGCCATTAAGGCTTTAGCCCAGGCTTTACTTGCTTCTATTTGCGCCCCTTCCTTATTTGGACCAAATACCATTAAGCCTTGATTTTGCAAATAATCAGTAATTCCCTGAGCTAAAGGTACTTCTGGTCCAACAATTACTAGAGGAATATCATTATTTACCGCATATTCGCTAATACCAGCAAAATCATCCACTGCTAAGGGCAAGTTTTCACAACCGGGCATAGTTGCAGTACCACCATTACCTGGTACACAGACCACTTGCTCGATTTTATCAGATTGCAGCAGTTTCCACGCTAGAGCGTGTTCCCGTCCCCCATTCCCGATAACTAAAACTTTCACTTATTTCCTCGCGCGTAATCCAGCAAAACGAGAATATATGATACCATCTTCAATTGTCCAAGCTGGTAATCTGGCTAGATTTAGGGTTTGTGTGCCAAAAGAGCGAACTGCTTGCAGCAGCACTTTGCGATCGCACAATCATAATCTAATAATATGCTCTTAGTTTTATCCTAGATGCTATTTATTAGATATGTTGTGATAAGCTTAAATTATAGAAAATCAATAATACTTTTGATATTTATAACTTTTAGCAATTTGCCTTTAGATTTTCTTAATAATTAATT
Source organism: Anabaena sp. AL93 (assembly GCF_001672085.1). NCBI lineage: Bacteria > Bacillati > Cyanobacteriota > Cyanophyceae > Nostocales > Nostocaceae > Anabaena > Anabaena sp. AL93. The sequence goes on from NZ_LJOU01000040.1 coordinate 14,660, forward strand.
GAGAATCTTTTCTATTTATCAACGAGGTTGCTATACTTTCAGCGATTTGCTATAATTTCAGAGAATTTCATAATTGGCTTACTATTGTCAATTTTAGATCTTTCAGAAGATGTTAGTCTCAAACCCTTTATTGACAGTAGTTTCAGAAATTAATTTCCCAGGCTAATACAAAACTTTACAAAAATTTTAGCCATAAATTTGCTCAGAAATGATCTAATTTGAGCGATAGTAAAAATTTACTATTGACAAATTGACAAATAAGTGATTAGTAACCTTTCAACGTTATTAATTTTAGTGATATGAAGTCAATATGAATCACTTTAACTTCGATATATGGTAGGGGTTTAGCACTACTCATTGGTGTCAACTTAGGTTACAGATGGCTTATTTGTTTGGCTTCCACACCCGCCAGGGAATAAATTCCCTGTCTCATAGCTCAAGTCCGTTAAAACGGACTAATGAATTTTCCTAGTATTTAGTCATCTTTTAGATGACTTTCGCTATTAGCAAGGAACTTGAGTTCCTTGCGGGATGAAGATTTTGCGTTAAGTTGACACCGTTGACACCATTAAGCTTTTGCTTTACTCCTACCCACAGAATCAAATTATTAAGGCGTGTTGAGTATAGCATATTGCAATGACAATGACATTACGGTATTTGGTGAAAAAATCGCTATTTCTGGTAATAATTATAGCTAAACCCCGTCTAAGATGAAAACCATAGTTATTGAAAGTAGTGGGAGCATCTTGCTCCCTGCTGTTAAGTAGCGAGCAAGATGCTCGCATTACTTCAGGTTTCAAAATGGATGAGGTTTATAGCCATTAAGTAGAGATATTCCGCCGGAACGTCCTAACTACCCTGTCTGGTGCTATACAGCACTTCCTGATGTTATGAGGTACGGTTTTTTATCGCCAAACCCGTAGGGGCGCAGGGTCTGCGCCCTCCATTGCATTTCATTAGAGCGAGAATTGGGGGTTTTTGGCAAGGAAAGGTTAATATTTTTGATGATTTTGATCCGATTAGTAGGTCGCGGTTCGCTATCGCACTAACTTAATTGAGATTTTATATGTTCAGAAATTTGTCTTTTATGGATTTTTTGTAAAATATCTTTGCGTAGTTCGCATAAGCCGAACCATTCAAAAAAATCCATTTCATCTCCTAAATTTCCTGAGTTAAATTGTTCTAAAAATTGTTCAGAAGTGAGTTGATATTTTTTCTCAAATTTATCTATATCTAAGTTATAGATAGCGAGTTTTTGACGATAACGGGTTAAAATTAAATTTAAAAGTTGTCCAATAATTCTATCTAATTCTGTGTTGTCGCTACAGTTTTCACCCAACAGTTCTAATTTTTCTAATGTATTCATAATTATATATATGTTTTTAGTGAAGTTTTTCTTGATTATACAGTATTCGAGGCAATAAATACCATATATAGGTGCGGCTCTTTTAGGAAGACAAAATACTACATCCGCTTAATATTGAATTTTAAATGTTTATTGATGATTTCTGAATTTTGCTAAGTAGGTTGGCGTTAAAAATTGTCGTTATGACAAGGGAACAGGGAAGAGGTTTGGGGAGATTTTACTTTTCTTTACACAGTTTGGTTTTATAATTTTGACCTACTTATATTATTCATAATGGCTGTATGATAAGTTTAAATTATAGAAAATCAACAATACTTTTGATATTTATAACTTTTAGCAATTTGCCTTTAGATTTTCTTAATAATTAATTGAGAATCTTTTCTATTTATCAACGAGGTTGCTATACTTTCAGCGATTTGCTATAATTTCAGAGAATTTCATAATTGGCTTACTATTGTCAATTTTGGATCTTTCAGAAGATGTTAGTCTCAAACCCTTTATTGACAGTAGTTTCAGAAATTAATTTCCCAGGCTAATACAAAACTTTACAAAAATTTTAGCCATAAATTTGCTCAGAAATGATCTAATTTGAGCGATCGCAAAAATTTCCTATTGACAAATTGACAAAGAAGTGATACATAACTTGTCACCCGTTAAGGGGTAAAGCAAGAGCTTCATTGGTGTCAACTTAACGTAAAACATCTATCCCGCAAAGAACTCAAGTTATCTCATTCCCAGTCTCTGACTGGGAATGAATTCTAGAAGGCTCTGACTTCAATGATATTAGAGGCAGAGCCTCATTAACTGCATTCCTAGTCAGAGACTAGGAACGAGATGTGGTAGGGATTTGAGATTAAGTTGACACCATTAAGCTTTTGCTTTAAGTAGTGAGACAAAATTAATTACACAATGTCATTGCGTTAGCGCAGCGTGGCGTTAGCCATATGGAACGAAGTGAAATGAAGCAATCACAACCCTTGCGATTGCTTCCCTTCGCTCGCAATGACTGTAAATATTTTTGTCTAATTACTTAAAACATTTAATACAACAATCATGACTTTTCAAACACCCTCTAAGGTAGTATTCAGGAGGCATTCAATGTTGTTAAACTTAACTAATTCATAATTATTTAGTTTCCTTTCTTTCCTTACCAGATAATATATCGTGCATCTTAACGACTGCACCAATTACAGCTATTGCTGGGGCAAGAAATCCTTTTGTTTCCACTTGTTTGACAATTGTTCCTAACTCACCAATTAATTCTTCCTGTTCTGGCCGAGTTCCCCAGCGAATTAAGGCAATGGGTGTATCTAAACTCAATCCAGCTAGGGTAAATTGTTCAATAATGTAGGGTAAATTATGAATACCCATATAAATTACTATAGTTTCCGAACCGTGAGCTATCGCTTGCCAATTTACCTGGGGTTTATACTTACCAGCGGATTCATGTCCAGTTACAAAAGTGACAGAAGAACTATAAAGCCGATGGGTTAAAGGAATACCAGCATAGGCGGCAGCGGCGATTCCCGATGTAATTCCGGGGACAACTTCTACCTGGATACCTGCGGCTATTAATTCCGCCATTTCTTCCCCACCACGACCAAAGATAAAAGGATCACCACCTTTGAGGCGGACAACTATGGCATGATTTTCTGCTTTTTCAATGAGTAATTGGGTGGTGACTTCCTGTAACAGTGAATGTCTACCCATACGTTTACCCGCGTTGATTTGTTCGGCTTGGGGGTTAATCATTTCCAGCACTTCTGGACTCACCAAAGCATCATAAATAACCACATCTGCACAAGCTAATAAACCTTTTCCTTTGAGAGTCATGAGTCCAGGATCTCCAGGACCTGCACCGACTAAATAGACTTTACCCAACAACTTTTTCCTCTTCTTTGATGAAATTCTCGATTAAATTCGCAAATTCTCGACTTGTTCCTAATGGTTGTGCGAGTTGAAAACTGACTGATGGAAATTGTAATTTTAGCGTTTCTACTGCCAGAGCGATCGCATCAGTTATCCCACCTGTAAATAAAAAATAGGGGAAAATCGCAATTCGTCCATAACCAGCAGCGATTAATTCTTGTACTCTGACTTCTAAACTGGGAGGGACAGACCAATAGGCTGTAACTGCGCCGACAGTAGCTGCTATACTTTCGACAGAGGTATGAGAACCAGCCCGTCGGCTACCATGAGCTAAAATAATGGATACATCTGCTTTAATCGTAGTCATTATCCCCGCGAAAAACTTTTCTAAACCAGGATAACTACCAATATAAGGACGCAATTCTATTATCATTCCTTCACTGATAGCCTGTTCTGCCAGGGCGATTTCTGCGGGAATATCAGTCATCACATGAAATCCCGGTAACAAAAATAGGGGAATAATTTGCAGCTTTTTACAGCCAAAAGCCTGAACAAGATTAGCAAAATCTTGAATTTGCAGATGTAAAGGTTGGATATTTGCCTCTAGGGTAGCAACTTCTACGAAATTTTCCCCTGGGGGTAATATCTCTCTTAACAGCCTAGCTAATTGCTGCATAGCCATATCTGGACGAGGATCACGACTCCCATGAGATACTAAAAGATAAGCGGTAATGTTGTTAAGTTGCATATTAGGTAAATCAAACAAAAGCCGCAGCGGGGACTGTAAAGATTAAATCACAATTCGCCCTATACTCTGACTTTGTTCAAAATTCATTCTTGTTATAGGAAGGATAAAAATCATGAATAAACTTCTTTTATATTTTGCATTAACAACAGGTACAGCGTTAACCCTCGGACTCACAGGAATCATTCCCTCTCAGGTGGCAAATTTAATGCCAATTGGCAGCAATCCTGCTTTAGCGCAAACAAATATTGATTTGAATGTTCTTAGAAGCAATGCTTTGTCTAAACATAACGTTTATCGAGCTATCCATCGTAGTCCCAATATGACAATTAGTAATTCTGCTAATAACACTGCTCAAACCTGGGCGCAATACTTAGCAGCCAATGGGTTGCTTCAACACAGTGCAGCTAATCAGCGCAATAATGCTGGAGAAAACTTATATGTTTACTACACTACAGCCCCTTCGATAAGTTCAGACAGCCTGGCTAACACAGCAGTTCAGTCATGGTACGATGAAGTCAAAGCTTATAACTATAATAGTCCAGGTTTCTCTTCTGCTACCGGGCATTTTACCCAGGTTGTGTGGAAAAGTAGCACCCAGTTAGGTTGTGGTGCGGCAAGAGGCACTAAAACTATGAATGGGACTAAATTCAACGCTTTCTATGTGGTCTGTCATTATATACCCGCTGGTAACGTGCAAGGGCAGTTTCCCGCCAACGTTCTAAAACCGTAGGGAAAAAGTCATTTTTCTGTTTTCTATACTCAAAACGGTTGGGACATAAGTAGGTGAACACAATAAAACCAATCTATGTAAAGAAAAGTAAAATAGCCCAAACCCTCTTCACTCTTGCCTTTTGCATGAGTGCCTCTTGCCTTGCCATAACGACGATTTTCAATGCTAACCTACTTAGACTTTTGCAAAATTATGAAAAACTTAGTAGTTCGTCAAATTTATTTTGACGGGTAATGATCGGAAAAAACTTCTGTTCTTCCCTTCCCCCTGCCTCTCTTCTCCCCCTGCTTGTCTTCTATTGGCTTCCACACCCGCCAGGGAATGAATTCCCTGTCTGATAGCTCAAGTCCGTTAAAACGGACTAGTAAAGCAGTGCGAAAGTCAAAAGTCAAAACGAAGACAGTATAGGCTTTTGGACGATTGAGAATAGTTGGTTTATTTATGCCGTTGTGTACTAGTGTTTAGTCATCGAAAGACAACTTTTGCTATTAGCAGTTTTACGTTAAGTTGACACCTATGAAGCTCTTGCTTTACCCCTACGTTTAGAATCAAACAATCAAGCCGTTTTGAGTATAAATCTCTACTAATTCTTGATTCCTAACTTTTGATTATTTGCAATTTACCATTTTTAACTAGTTTAAATTTTGTCCCTCGCCATTCAATAGTATTACCAAAAAATCCACAACACCAAATTATAAATCTCACTATATCCGCAACAGGAATCAGCCAAAAGAATTTTTTAGTAACTGCGTCATTGAGAAGTTTTACTCCTATTACCCAAGCCATAATTAATCGCATTAGCAAAGTGATGGAGAAAACCAAGTAAGAAAAAATAGAACCACTGCTAGTTATTAATAATAGTAAACTAGAAACTGTGCCGAAAGTAAATATTAAGCCGATATAACCCCAGGGACGAGAAACACGAATACAACGCGCCCAACGAATTTGGCGATTGATAGAATCTAATAAACTACTATGTCCTAATCCGTGTTCGACGATGTAGTTAGATAATACTACTTTGTCACCTGCTTGGGTTGGTAAATAGCCGAGTTGATAATCATCTGCTAAATAATCAGCTACGGCGGCAAAACCGCCAATTTTTGCTAATGTGGTTTTACGCATGACAATGGTTGAACCCAAAGCGAATTTTATTCCCTCTAATTGTTTGCTAACTAAAATACCCGGTTGAAAGTCTGTGGCTGTACAAATAGCTTCTAAAATCGTGGCTATTCCTTCGGCTGTAGAACGGTATAAACAGGTGACAACACCGACTTTTTGATCTTGTAGTGGTTGAATAACTGTTTGCAAATATTCTGAACTGACACGAATATCACTGTCAGAAATGAGGAAAATATCATGTTTGGCGGTGGTAACAGCATTAGCTAAGTTACTAATTTTCAAATTAGCACCGATAATATGATCTTTCACCACTAAACTAATATCTATTTCTGGAAATTGTTGAATTAGTTTCTCAACTACTTCTATACTAGGGTCTGTGGAACTGCGGACACTAAAAATAATTTGATATTGGGGATAATCTTGTTGACAAAATGAAGCTAGGTTGGCGTAAGTCCCCTTATCAACACCACACAGGGGTTTAAGGATAGTGACAGGGGGATGGAAATCGGGGTTTATGGGAGGAGAGTCCCGCAAAAAAGCGATTCCTACGGAGCGCTTCGCTATCGCTGTATAAACCCCATAGGTGTAAAATAAAACGGCTGATAAACAAAAAATTAACATCAGGAATAGGAAATCAGGGAGTAAAACAACTGACAACTGACAACTGACAATTGACATAATGAATCTAATTTACTTTCTTTTGCGTTCTTCTTGGACAATGGTAGCAATAGCCATTATTACAGGTTTTTTCAGTGGTGGTAGTAGCGCGGGATTAATTGCCCTCATTAGTAGTGCTGCGAGTAAAAGCAATGCTGCACCTCTGACAACTATAGCCTGGGGTTTCGTCGGTTTAGTCACCGTGGCCTTAATTACCGGCGTGATTTCCCAAATCATGTTAATTCGCTTATCTCAAAATGCCGTTTTGCAATTACGAATGCAGTTAAGTCGGCAAATCTTAGCCTCGGAATTAAGTCATTTAGAACAATTAGGAAATCCCCGCTTATTAGCAACTTTAACAGAAGATGTCCAAGCTGTAGCCAATGCTGTCTATGTCATTCCCTTTTTATGTATTGATATGTCCATGGCTTTGGGATGTTTACTATATATAACTTGGCTATCTTGGTTAGTATTTATCATGGTTGTGGTTTTAATGCTAGTAGCTATTGGTAGTTGTAAATGGTTATTAGATAGAGGAGAAAAATTATTAGCTTTAGCCCGTGAAGATCAAGATGCCTTATTTAATAACTTTAGCACTATTACAGCCGGAATCAAAGAACTTAAACTCCACTATCAACGCCGGCAATTTTTCCTGAATAATCGTTTAGAAGCCACAGCCAGTAGATTTAGAAATCATAATGTCCAAGGTTTAACCTTATTTGCCACAACTACCAGTTGGGGTAAATTAATATTTTTCTTTGCCATTGGTTTTGTCCTCTTTATTTTACCACATTTATTCGCCATTGATGCGGAAACATTATCAGGTTATATTCTCACATTTACTTATTTAATGTTACCTATGGATAATATTTCCAATAATTTGCCCTTAATTAGTAAAGCCAGCGTAGCATTACAAAAAATTGAATCTTTAGGTTTATCTTTAGCCAGTCGGGCAGAACTTGCCACTGCACCTCCTAATTCTCTCATAAATTGGCACAGTTTACAACTTCAAAATATTACGCATACTTATTACACAGACAAAGAAGATAATAGCTTTATTCTTGGTCCAATTAATCTTACCCTTTATCCTCAAGAACTAGTTTTTATTGTTGGTGGTAATGGTAGCGGTAAATCATCTTTAGCCAAATTAATTACAGGGTTATACATTCCTGAAAATGGCGAAATTATTTTAGATGAAAATTTGATTACAGAAAATAACCGTGAATGGTATCGTCAACATTTCTCTGTAGTATTTTCAGATTTTTATTTATTTGAAGAACTACTAGGATTAGAAAATAATAACTTAGATATTCAAGCCCAAAAATATTTAGAGAAATTGCAACTTGATCATAAAGTCAAAATCAAAAATGGACAACTTTCCACTACAGCCCTTTCTCAAGGACAAAGAAAACGCCTCGCATTACTAACAGCATATTTAGAAAATCGGCAAATTTATCTATTTGATGAATGGGCTGCTGATCAAGATCCCTTGTTCAAAGATATATTCTATACTCAATTACTGCCAGAATTGAAAGCCCAGGGAAAAACAATTTTAGTAATTAGTCATGATGATCATTATTTTCATTTAGCCGATAGAATTATTAAATTAAACTATGGTAAAATTGAATTTGATAAACTTCCATAAACTTAAAAAATCAAGACCTACGCAAAATATCTCTCAAACCCTCTTTCTCTGCGTCCTCTGCGCCTCTGCGGTTCGTTTTCCCTAATAAATTAAAATTGTGAGGAATTAATCATGACAGAAGCTAAAAACGTACTGGGTACAAAATTAGAAATTTGCTGCACTTCTCCCATGACTGGATTTTACCGTGACGGGTTTTGTACCACAGGTGGACAAGATACGGGAATGCACGTCGTTTGCGCTCAAGTCACAGAGGAATTTTTGCAATATACTAAATCCCAAGGCAATGATTTGAGTACACCTGCACCTTATTTTAGTTTTCCCGGTTTAAAACCCGGTGATTGTTGGTGTTTATGCGCTGCAAGGTGGCAAGAAGCCCTAGAAGATGGTGTAGCACCGACCGTGGTTTTAGAAGCCACTCATGCTAGGGCGTTAGAAGTTTGTAATTTAGCAGATTTGCAAAAACATCGGGTAATTCGTAATCAGGAAAATGGGTAATAATTATTAGCAAATATAGCAATAGTATATGAATTTTGAAAAAATCTGGGTAGCCAGTAGCCAGGGAATTTATTCCCTGTCTCAAAGCTGAAGTCGGTTAAAACCGACTGTTTTTAGAGTGCGTTTTAACGCACTTTAGCTATTAGCCCGGAAATTGATTTCCGGGCGGGTGTGGAAGCTGACAGATAAACCCAATAAACCGCCTGGGAATGAATTCCCAGTCTCATAGCTAAAGTCATCTAAAGATGACTAAAGAATAGAAAATTGTAAAATTGGGTAGGGGTTTAGCATTGCTAAACCCTTACAGCTATGATATCAAACTAATACCCTTATTTACCGCCCTTTACGATTTCACAGTTTTCTAAGAGTTTCTTTAATTCATTCTTGCTATTACTGGCAGATTTAAACCACACCACACTAGAAATTACACCAATACCGATGTTAAGACGGGTTTGTTCAATTTTGCCACTGTAAAATAAAATGATGCTTGCAAATGGTAAAATTGCTGATTTTATACTAAAAACTCAGATCAAGGTAGCTATGAATCAGAAAGTAGAAGAGAAAATTTCAGATTTAATCAAGTGGTCAAAACAGGCATTTTCTGATCCAATAGCTGAAGATGCAATGAATAATGCCAGGAAAGCAGGGGAGGCTTTGTGTAAAGCAATAATTCTTAATCATTATGGAGAAACTTTTGGTGAGGAAATTATCTTAGGAAAAAAGAAATATACAGGAACAGCAGAAACCAGAAAAAGTAAGGTAGATTTGAGTCAACTAATTACTATAGTTACTAAAGAAGAGGATTCACAATACATAACAATTGAACATCAAGGAAGCCGTCATAAAATTAAATCTAATCTTGAAGTAATCAGAACTCATAGTAATCTAGCTTCACATGATAGTAATGTTCCAGCAGATGAAATAAAAAGTTATGATTTAGCAGTTACAAAGCAAACTCTTAATAATTTAATTATTTGGTTTTTTAAAGATTATTTAAGTAGAGATATTCCTCCAGAATTAAAACCATTTATATCTTCATCCTTACCCATTATCCCCACAGAATTTAAAACTGTCATTGAGGATAAAACACAAATATTTTGCGGTCGTAAGTTTGTATTTGATGCTATTACTGCATTTATCCAAAATCACCAAAGCGGCTATTTTAGTATTCTTGGTGACGCGGGAATGGGTAAAAGTGCCATATCTGCAAAATATATAGTAGATAATCCCGGTACAATTTGCTTTTTTAATATTCGTACAGATGGTACAAACCGCCCTGATCAATTCCTTAAATCAATTTGTCAACAATTAGTAAATAGGTTTAACTTACAAAATGCAGAAAACGATAATTTATCTACTTTATTAACTAAAGTTAGTGAAAAATTAGCTGATTCTGTAAAATTAGTCATTGTTATTGATGCTTTAGATGAAGTTGATCAAGAAGATAATGGTAATTTGTTAAATTTACCGATGTATTTACCAGATAATATTTACCTGATACTTACCAGAAGACCTTACAATTCAGATGAGAAAAGATTAACACTTTCCCCAAATACTAAGTATGTAGAATTGGATTTAAGACAATATCAAGATAATAGTAAAGATGATATTAAAGCCTATATTTTAGAATTTATGGCTTTACCAAAATATCAAATAGGTTTAGACGACTGGATAGATAAACAAAATGGACTTAGTAAAGCGCAATTTGTTGATACTATTGCCGCTAAAAGTGAAAACAATTTCATGTATTTACGCCTTGTGTTAGAAGCTATTGCAGATGGATTTTATAAGGATGAAAAACTAGAAGAATTGCCTGAAGGTTTAGAGGGATATTATTATAGTCATTGGCGAATTATGGGAATGACTACTAGACCCTTACCCAAGGATAAAATTAAAATCATTTATGTGATGTGTGCTTTAAAAAGTCCTGTATCCCGTGAAATGATTGTCAAATATTCCCAGCAAGATAATCTCACAGTTCAGGAAGTTCTGAAAGATTGGACGCAATTTTTACAGGAACAAAAAACCTATCAACCGCCTCGTTATCGCTTTTATCATGAAAGTTTCCGCGATTTTTTACAACGTCAGGATATTGTGGAAGCTGCGGGGGTGAGTTTACCAGAAATTGGTGCGGAAGTTGCTAATAAGATGGATGAGGGATTAATACTATGAGTAACTTTCACAGTTTTTTTAATGAAAAGTCAGAGGAAGAAAAAGAACAGTTTTTACGTGAATATCTCCAATTACGATTCAATAATCAAGAATATGAGAAACTATGTAAATTATTGGCTAACTACTACTTTATTGAAGAGAAAATTAATCATCCTTTATTTGGAGTGCAATCACTAATTGAAGATTATGATTTATTAGATAATTCTGAAATCAGGAATAATTCAAATTATGCGGAAACTGTCAAAGCATTAAAATTAATTCAAAGGGCTTTATTTAGCTCAACACACATAATATTTAAATATCCAAAACAACTCAAGGGACAGTTATCAGCGCGACTAACATATTTTGATTTACCAGAAATTAAAAATTTATTAGCACAAATCGCCACAGATAAAAATACAGGTTTATATAGTTTAATAGGTAGCCTCACACCTCCTGGTGGTGGATTAATTCGCACTCTAGAAGGTCATAGTGAGTCGGTAAATGCGATCGCACTGACACCCGATGGTAAAACCGTCATTTCTGGTTCAGGTGACAACACTATCAAAATCTGGGATTTGGGAACAGGAAAAGAACAGTTCACCCTTACTGGTCATAGTGAGTCGGTAAATGCGATCGCACTGACACCCGATGGTAAAACCGTCATTTCTGGTTCAGGTGACAACACTATCAAAATCTGGGATTTGGGAACAGGAAAAGAACAGTTCACCCTTACTGGTCATAGTGAGTCGGTAAATGCGATCGCAGTCACACACGATGGTAAAACGGTGATTTCTGGTTCTGATGACAACACTATCAAAATCTGGGATTTGGGAACAGGAACAGAAAAGTTCACCCTTGAAGGTCATAGTGACTCGGTAGAAGCGATCGCAGTCACACCCGATGGACAAACGGTGATTTCTGGTTCTTGGGACAAGAGTATCAAAGTCTGGGATTTGGAAACAGGAACAGAAAAGTTCACTCTTGAAGTTCATAGTTGTTCCCCGGTAAGTGTGATCAGTACGATCACAGTCACCCCCGATGGCAAAACTTTTATTTCTGGTTCTTGGGACAGCACTATTAAAATCTGGGATTTGGGAACAGGAACAGAAAAATTCACCCTCAAAGGTCATAAGGTAGTAGAAGCGATCGCAGTCACACCCGATGGTAAAACGATGATTTCTGGTTCTTGGGACAACACTATTAAAATCTGGATTAAAATCTGGGATTTAGAAACAGGTACAGAAAAGTTGACCCTTGAAGGTTATGGTGATCGGGTAAAAGCAATCGCAGTCACACCCGATGGAAAAACTGTGATTTCTGGTTCAGGTTCTTGGGACAAGACTATTAAAATCTGGGATTTGGAAACAGGTACACAAAATTTTACCCTTCAAGGTCATAGTGATTGGGTAACAGCACTCGCACTCACACCCGATGGAAAAACTGTGATTTCTGCTTCGGGTGACAACACTATCAAAATTTGGGATTTGGTCACAGGAACAGAAAAGTTCACCCTCACAGGTCATAGTTCCTTAATAATTGGAATCGCACTCACACCCGATAGCAAAACCGTGATTTCTGGTTCATCTGACAACACTATCAAAATCTGGGATGTGGGAACAGGAACAGAAAAATTCACCCTTCAAGGTCATCGTTCCTATGTACGTGCGATCGCAGTCACACCCGATGGAAAAACCGTGATTTCTGGTTCATCTGACAACACTATCAAAATCTGGGATGTGGGAACAGGAACAGAAAAATTCACCCTTCAAGGTCATCGTTCCTATGTAAGTGCGATCGCAGTGACACCCGATGGAAAAACCGTAATTTCTGGTTCATTTGACAACACTATCAAAATCTGGGATGTGGGAACAGGATTTTTTAGTTTTCTGAAAAACTTTATTAAAAGAAGATTAAAGTTCACCTTTGAAGGTCATAGTAACTGGGTAAAAGCGATCGCAGTGACACCCGATGGAAAAACCGTGATTTCTTGTTCATACATGACTATCCAAATCTGGGATTTGGGAACAGGAACAAAAAAGTTCATCCTCAAAGGTCATAGTGACTTGGTAAATGCGATCGTAGTAACACCCGATGGAAAAACTGTGATTTCTGGTTCTGATGACAACACTATCAAAATCTGGAATTTAGCAACCAGAAAGGAAATAGCAACTTTCACCGGAGAACGTTCTATAACTCACTGTGTAGTTGCTCACGATGGGGTGACAATAGTTGCGAGAGAAGAATCAGGAAGGTTACATTTTCTGCGTTTGCAAGGAAAGGTGACAGATGAATAGTTTATCTTTCTCTGCTTCAGCAAAGAGTGAAAATTTTGTTGGTCGTGATTTTGTCTTCACTGCTATTAATAATTTTCTCCACCGTTACCTCAAGGGTTATTTCACCATTGTGGGTGTTCCCGGTAGCGGTAAAAGTGCCATTCTTGCCCAATTTGTGCGCCAAAATCCCCATACTATTTATTACAATGTCCAAATTGCCGGTAAAAATCGAGTTGAGGCATTTTTTCCAGAGGTTTGTACACAGTTAAATTTATTGTTAGAGAATTTATCTAGCACCCCTCCCCAACCCTCCCCGCAAAGGATGACGGAGACAGGATTTATCAATGCACATGAGGGAAGTTGGTTATTTTCTACTTTATTGCAACAAGTCAGCGAGAATTTACCAGATCAGAAAATAATTATTGTCATTGATGGTTTGGATGGAATTGATATAAATAGTCAAGCTGTAGGAACAAATTTATTTTATCTACCGCGATATTTACCGGATCAAATTTATTTTATTTTCGCTCGTCGTCCTTATAAAAAGTCCCATAGTGGGTTGTTAATTGAAGCACCTTCACAGGTTTTAGATTTAGCAGATTATCCAGTGGAAAATCGGGAGGATATTCAAGCATATATTCGGAAGAAACGAACCGCAGAGACGCAGAGTTCGCAGAGAAATATAATTGAATTAATTAATGAAAATGAAGATAATTTTATGTATGTGCAGCAGGTTTTAAAAGCTATGGCTGATGGTTTTTATTCTGTCAATAATTTTGAGCAAATTCCCCTAGATTTAGAAACCTATTATCAACAACATTGGCAAAAGATGCAAGGTGATGGTTTATCTGATGTTGCGATGGATATTTTGCGGGTTTTAACTGCTGAAGAAACTCAACCAATGTCAACGGTAGCTATTAGTCAAATTATCAAGGCTGATGTTTTTGATGTGGCGGAAATTATGGAAACTTGGTTAGAATTTCTGCAAGAAATACACACAAATAAGGAAACTAAATATCAATTGTATCATCACAGTTTCCGGTTATATCTTCATGATTACAGCACTTTGCGTAACATTTAAATACAATAATTAAAGGAATAATTTGCAAAATCAAGATGAAACCTGTCTCAGTCGCGCAAAGTGTTGTATTGTATATCATTTTAGTTTTCCCGGTTTAAAACCCGGTGATTGTTGGTGTTTATGCGCTGCAAGATGGCAAGAAGCTTTAGAAGATGGTGTTGCACCGACCGTAGTTTTAGAAGCTACTCATGCTAGGGCTTTAGAGGCTTGTAATTTAGCAGATTTGCAAAAACATCGGGTAATTCGTAATGAGGAAAATGGTTAATAATTATTAGTAAATATAGCATTTGTAGGGTGTGTTAGGCAAAGCCGTAAGGCACACTAAACTTGATTAATGGTGTTGTACTCATTTGTAGATTTAAAAATTATTAACCTAGAAAGAATACCCACATCAAATAATGTTAAAATTGCTGATGCCAGGGCTATTTCACAGTCCGTTCGCTCATTTTTAACCCGCAAGATTTAATTAAGCCCTACAGGGCTTGTAATCCAGGCAATTCAATTGATTCAGGCATTTTCATCTCATATAGAGCTTTTGCCATTTTATGATTGATGCTATCCCTGTGCCTTAAATAATCACCTCTGGAAGCCTTCTGTGATGGTCATAAATTTTACCTATAATTAACGAATTACTTGAAAATCACCTGTTTCCTTTTGCATTAAGGCTTTAATTCCTCTTGTCTCTTCAAAATCAGCGAACGGACAGATTTCATTCTAGATTTAAGCAACGAATTTAGGTATTTCCAGCCATCGTGAGATAGAATCCCACCAAGCCCAAAATGGCGCATTCTCGTAAATACACAAAATGTCAGATTTTAGAATGAAATAGCCCTGATCGCTTAGGTTATCTAACTTTCTTGCTTATCTCCTCTATTTTTCGGTATTCCCCACCCGCTCTCTACGCCCACTCAAGTGCATACCGCTATAAGGTATTGTTAAGTAAGTTGTCAGTTGACAACCTACTTTTTACAGACTAAGATTATAGGTGTCTAGAATAATGGCAAATAAACAACATCCTAATAAAGAAATACAAGCTGCATTGGATTATGCGGTTACGAAAGGCTGGTCTGTAGAAGTAGGAGGTTCTCACGCTTGGGGTAAAATTTATTGCCCTTACAATGATTCTGAATGCAGATGTGGACAATTTTGTATCAATAGTATTTGGAGTACACCCAGAAATCCTACTAATCACGCAAAACTAATTCGGAAAGTAGTTGATAAGTGTATTCGTTTAGAGGAAAAACAACCGACTACTTCTAATGAAGGATAATGCAAAATGCAAGAATATGAATTCACTCTAAAATTCAAACTTCCCAACCCTGTTACTGATCCTGATATGTACATTGAAGTCCTTTATGAATCAGGCTGTGATGATGCAATTATTGGTATTGGTATGAAAGGTTTTATTGGACTTGATTTTATTCGTGAGGCATCATCTGCGTGTGAGGCGATATCCAGTGCAATAAAAGATGTAAGAAAAGCCATTCCACAAGCAGAACTTATAGAAGCTTCACCTGATTTTGTTGGTATAACGGATGTTGCAAAACTTATAGGATGTTCGAGACAAAATATCCAAAAATTGATGGAAAAACCGTGATTTCTGGTTCACTTGACAAGACTATCAAAATCTGGAATTTAGCAATAGGAAGAAAAAAGTTAACTCTACTATCAAAATCTGGGATTTGGGAACAGGAACAGAAAAGTTCACCCTTAAAGGTCATAGTAACTCGGTAAATGCGATCACCATTACCCTCGATGGCAAAAGATGCAAGGTGATGGTTTATCTGATGTTGCGATGGATATATTGCGGGTTTTAACTGCTGAAGAAACTCAACCGATGTCAACGGTAGCTATTAGTCAAATTATCAAAGCTGATGTTTTTGATGTGGCGGAAATTATGGAAACTTGGTTAGAATTTCTGCAAGAAATACACACAAATAAGGAAACTAAATATCAATTATATCATCACAGTTTTCGGTTATATCTTCATGATTACAGCACTTTGCGTAACATTTAAATACAGGAATTAGAGTAATAATTTGAAAAATCAAGATGAAACCTGTCTTGTAAAGGGGGGAAACAATAAAAATCCAGTTCCCTCCCCTTTACAAGGGGAGGGTTAGGGTGGGGTAAAAAATATTTGATACATCAACTATAACTTTTCAAACACCCTCTTAATAATTATTAGCAAATCTTGAAATAATTTGCTAATTAAAATCCATCATCCCCCCAAATTCTTCCATCATTCTTTCCAGTAGTTCTTCCATCATATCTTCCTGTACAGAACGGAGACTTTCTGGACCTGCGAGAAATTCTTTAATAGTGATCTTTTTATCTTTAAAGTCTTGAACAAAATCACGAATTTCCGCAACTATCTTAGTTTGAGATTGGATAGTTTCCAGCATTAATTCAATACAATCAATCCCTTGTTTAGCTGCTTTTTTGTAATCCGCAACCATTGATCCTTCCGGGGTATTTTTTGCTAACCGAAGTTCTTGTTTCAATTTCTCATATTGATTTTTGAGAATTTGATTGTGTTGTTCTATATTTTTACATCTGCGACTTAAATCATCTTCGCTATTATTATCAATTGTTTCTCCGACTTCATATTTACGTTCAATTTCCAAAAGTCGCGCTAAATCTCCATCTTGGTAAGCTTTATTAATTTCTTTCATTATTTCCGTGTGAGTCATTTGGGTTTCATTATCTTTAACCTTATCAGGGTGAAAGATTTCCGCTAACCGCAAAAAGGTCTGTCGGATTTTTCTAGATTCATCTGTTCTCGCTACTGTGGGAGATTCTGAATCTTGTTCTGCTTCCCAAAATTGACGACGACGTTGATGATTTTCTTGAGAATCATTATCTTCAAATAGTTCATCTAATTCTTCATCATCATCATCTTCTTCTTCAATAGGTTTATAACTAATAATTCCTCCCATTTGTAAACTTCTGTACAATGATTGGATATTTTTCTGGGTTTGTTTACCCATTTTTTTCGTAGTTAAAATTTCTGCAAATAAAGCATTAATTTCTGCATCTAATTCGGCCATTGTTTGCATATTTGGACTAACTCGATGAAATACCTCTGTCGCTAAAGAACGCATTTTTTCGACAAAGTTATTTAATTCTGTCCGCTTTTTCTTAATTTGCTTTAATAGAGATTGGTGTTCTTTCTCTAAACCCTGTAACTGGAGATGTAAGTCAGAAAGCGCGAGAGGAGTGACTGTAGTTGAGGATACTGTTTTTGTTTTGCGTGCCATAATAGTAGATGCAAGTAAAATCAGGGTATTTATCTGTGTTTATCCGCGTTTATCTGCGTTTAATTATTCTCGAAGATTCTACACAAATTCAATAAAAGTTAGAATGGACAACAACAGACGCTGCTAAACAACATTATATTTTATATATTAATATTTATACAAAATTGTTAATTAAATTAACTGATTATAATTACTTAATTTAAAATCTTTCACAGTCAATAATTGACGCACTTCCTGACTCAATAAAGCCGCTAATTCTACTTCACCACCGTTATTTGTCTCAGTATTTACTAAAGCCGGATGAGAATAAATTTCTACCAATTCAGATTCTATTTGTGGTATCAAACCTAGTAAATATTTTTCACTCATGTCACCAGTTTGTAACAATCCATAAACTCTATCAGCAAATTTAATATTATTAGCTTTTAATAAACCCTCTCCATAACGGCGTAATTGTCCAAAAACAATAGACCAAACTATTTTAGTGAGTAAATTACGGTTATCAATTTTGAGGTTTTTGCTTAATTCTTCTGAAGGTAGACGAATAAATTTAATCTGAAATTCTGCGGCAAATTCTGTTAAAATATTCAAAATAACAGGATGTACATGAAGGTGTAAATGTCCATCAACATGAGCCAGATTTAAACCAGAATCCCGAAATTTTTCTAATTGAGCAGATATTTCTAATCGCAATTCTGCACGGGTAGCTTGATTGAATTGATAACTTAATCCTGCTTGGGTGGGATTACTGGAAAAGTTACCTTGAGAGTCTACTAAATGGGGAATTTGCGAAGGTGGTAAAACTGATTTACCACAAACTAAAACTAGATGTAACCCAACTGCTAACTGAGGATGATCTTTTGCCAGTGCGATCGCCTCTTGTGCAGCATCACCACTTACCATTAAACTAGTGCTAGTTAAAACGCCTTCCTCATGGGCTTGAATAATCGCTGCATTCACACCCTGGGAAAACCCGAAATCATCAGCATTAATAATTAAATAAGACATTGGTATATAGATAATTAGGATTAAAAATGTCAGAATCAGGATAACCAGGATTAAAGGATTAACAGGATTAATTAAAAAATTCTCAGAAGATAATTAAATCAAATCCTCAACATCCTAAAATCTTGTAAATCCTGATTCTGACGATTTACCTAGCTAAAGCTTGAGTCCGACGGTCATTCAAATAACCAAAGAACTCTTTACCTTCTCGCAAACGACGCACTAACATTTGTCTATCAGCCAGCATTTCCCGCACAATCGGAATAATTGCTTTCGGACGGAAGTAAAACTTGCGATACATTTGTTCAACCGAATCTTCAATTTCCGCACTCGAAAGACTGGGATATTGCAAAGTTGAAGTTTGAATACCGGAAGTTGCAACTAAAGACTCATTCGCAAACCAACCTTTTTCTCTGGCTTGTTCATACAACTCTGTACCAGGATAAGGTGCAGCAATAGAAACTTGAATTGTATGGGGACTTAATTCACAAGCAAAGCGAATTGTTTCTTCTACAGTTTCCTTAGTTTCTATTGGCAACCCGATAATAAAAGTCCCATGGACAGTAATACCAAGTTTGTGGCAATTCTTCATGAATTCTCGCGCCACTTCTAGCTTAATACCTTTTTTGATATTATTGAGAACTTCTTGATTGCCAGATTCAAAACCTACTAATAACAATCTTAAACCATTATCTCGTAAAGTTTTGAGAGTATCATAATCTAAGTTTGCACGGGCATTGCAACTCCAAGTTAAATTGAGTCGCTTCATATGTTTGCTAATTGCGATCGCTCGATGTTTATCAATGGTAAAAGTATCATCATCAAACATATACTCCCGCACCTTATCTCCAAAGAGAACCTTAGCCTCTTCCATTTCTCTGCCTACGGCATCGGGGCTTTTATGACGGTATAAATGTCCACCAATAGTTTGTGGCCACAAGCAAAAAGTACATTTTGCTGGACAACCCCGCCCAGTATAAAAAGAAATGTAAGGATGTTGCAAATAGCCAATAAAATACTTGCTAATATCCAAATCACGAGCATAAACAGGCAACACACTGGGCATAGCATCCCAATCATGAATCAAAGGACGTTCCTCAGTTTGGTGGATATTTCCCAACTTATCCCGGTAACTCAAACCCTTGATTTCATCCCAAGGTTTTCCTTCTGCTAATTCCTTACAGGTATAATCAAACTCATTGCGACAAACAAAATCAATTACTGGATTTTCTCGCAAAGTTGCCTCTGGTAAAACCGCAACGTGCGCCCCCACAAAGCCAATTTGTACATTGGGGTTTTGAGCTTTGATTGTTTCTGCACACTTAACATCATTAGCCAACGATGGTGTACTGGTGTGCATAATTACCAATTCATAATCCTTGGCAATTTTCAACACATCATCCACAGTTTGCCCATGAGGAGGTGCATCAACTAACCTACTGCCAGGAACTAAAGCCGCTGGTTGTGCTAACCAAGTGGGATACCAAAAAGAAGTAATTTCTCGTTTTGCTTGGTATCGCGCCCCCGCACCACCATCAAAACCATCAAAAGAAGGTGGACTCAAAAATAAAGTAGTTTTCATGAATATTTTTCTTGTCAGTTGTTAGTTGTTAAGTAGGTTGGCGTTGAAAATTGTTGTTATGGCAAGGCAAAAGGCAAGAGGCAAGAGGCAAGAGTGAAGAGGGTTTAGGCGATTTTACATTTCTTTACACAGTTTGGTTTTATTGTGTTCACCTACTTAGTTGTTAGTTGTTAGTTGTCAACTTAAGCCAACCAGGGAATGAATTCCCTGTCTAAAAGCTAAACTCGGTTAAAACCGACTACTTTGACATAAATAGAATAGTTTTTGATTTTGAGTTAACCAGAGTGCGTTTTAACGCACTTTAGCTTTTAGACCGGAACTTAAGTTCCGGGCGGATTTGTTCCCCATACCCTATTTCCTAACTAGCTTTAGCGTTCACACCCATGAGGTTTTCAATCAGGGAAACAACATCACTACGGCTGAGTTTTTCCTTACCACTAGCCAAAGCATCTAGAGTACCATGAGCCAAAGCCAAAGGAATTTGGCAAAATTGCAAAGCCGGTCCATTGGGCAGAGAGTTCGTATAGGCATCTGCTAAGATAAGATTGCGACGGGCATATTCTTGGAGATTGTCATTATCCCAACCTGCTGGGTAAAAATTGACCCCACGAGTGAGGTCTTCACCATTGTTACGCAGAATATTGACCGCTTGCAAACCCCTACCAAATCCTATGGCTTGAGTGCGGTTGCTTTGAGTTCCATCATACCAGTTCCATAAATCTGAGAGTAACAAGCCCACAGCACCAGCCACCCCAAAGGTATAACGGTCTAGATCCGCTTCTGTTTCTATTTTCCAATTTTTATCTGCCCAATAAGCCATTCTATCAGCCATTGCCGCTGTTGCATCCCAAATTCGCGGAGCAATACTTTCAGGTGCTAATATTGACCATTCTCTAATCCGTAAACTAACTTCTTGTAAAGAATTTTCGTAACCTTTAAACCCTACAGAGAAAGCATCCAGCGAAAAACCATCTACTCCAGCTTGCAATGTGAGGCTAATATTCTGCAACAGGCGTTTTTTAGTCTCGTTATCCAAGTTTGGATCATCTTCAATTTGGTCAATGGCACGCATACACAAGTATGCTGATGCCACTGCTTCTTGTAATCCTGATGGTAAAATACTAATTGGGATATAAAAAGTTCTACTAGTGTCTTTAAGGATTTGCAACGCATCTCCACGTAAATCCATTTTGTTCACTCCTGTCTTGATTTTCACACCACACCTAATTTCCGACTTTTCGATAATACTAGATTTAGTCTTTATTAAACCTTAAAAACCATAAACACTCTAGTATTCAATCTAGAAACACATAGTTAATCGTGTCATATTTAACACAATTTTCGAGCTTATCAGAAAAATGCCCAAAACCCTTAAAGGTGCGCCCCACTCAAGAGGACACACCTGTGCTACTTCTACGCCGTGCAGGCTATCAAATAAGGGACGTAGCCTAAAGCCAGGATTTATTTTGCACTGAGATTCTGTGTATATTGTATAATGAATGGTTATCGAAAACAAACAAAGTTTATTAACAAGATTAAATCAGTGCTAGTTCTAGAATACAAGGTTGGGCAATGCGTTGACTCATAAATCACGGTATAAATTCCGTACAAGAAACCAGAATTCAGCCATGCTGTTAAAGCACGGTTGGGATGAATGCTGGTCAGTCCAGGGGACAAGAAAAAACGTTTAACTTTTTTCCTTTAATCCTTGTTCTTGATCATTGTCAAATAATTCTAATAAACCAAATATCCCTACAAAAAATGTATAAGCTGCATATTTGATTGATGCTTGATTGCGAGCAGGTGCATAATAAGCAGCAATTAAGGCTTCGAGAAAATGAGCCAACAGCACAATATGAGTGATAATTAAAGCTGGAGTTAAGATTCTCGGTAGTTGACTGTTAGTGATTGATGTTTGGATATTCCATAATTCTAAGCCTACTGCACTGGTTGTGAGTGTAATGGATATAATTTTGAAGATGGGGAATAGTTTTTGTTTAATATCTTTTAAGTTCATGTTGTTTGATTTTTTTTTAGCCAAGAGTATTTTACATTTTATTGCATTAAATTATTCATTAATTCATCTATTCTTAAAAGTCCCTCAGTAATTTGTTGAACCCTATTTAATTCAGTTGCAGGATCTAGCATTTGACTAGTCATGTACGATGTAGCTGAAGAATGTGCAACAAGACCTCGTTTTTCTCCAAATGTATTCATGGTATTAAGCCAAGCAGTATTAGTATTTAAGTCATTACTATTTATTCCTATGGGTAATAGTAATGCTAAAATATTTTTTTCTTTTACTCCATGATTATTATCAATAACCTTCTTAAAGCTCTTGATAGCTGAATTTATTTTTTCAGTTATTTTCAATCGCTTGTCGTGATTATCTTGACTTACATTGTTGGGTTTGTTAAGTGTATCTGGTGGTTTATCCATAGTTAAATCAGAGAAACCAAGTAAACATATCAGAGTGCGAGAGGTTTTACCTGTACTATCCCAAGCTCCTTTAGCATCTAAAGCTATTTTCCAAGCTCTTTCTTCAAGATAATACTCAATTTCAGCATGAGCAAGAACTCTGTATGCAGCAGTTCTAGATAACTGACTCTCGGAATATGAACCTGTCGGGCTAATTTCAGGAATAAATTCGTCTTTTAGCCTGTTTAGCTGCGTTCTTAAAGTAATAAATTTATCAGATTCTGGCATATCTTATTAAGAACCTACCTCAAACCATTGAAAATAATCCGATTCCCATCTAGTTCAGGTAAATTAAAGTTTACTTCTAAAACTTTTTGTAGACTTTCACCCCACAACCTCAGACGATTGTAAATTTCAGGAATATTTTGTGTTCTGCGTTCAACAGCTTCTCTAAAATCACTGTTTGATGAACATAATTCCTGAAAAGCAACTTTAACTTTTTCTTGATGATCTTCAGCAGATTTCCTGATTATTTCATCTGAAAAGTAAAAAACCATCACATCTAAAATTGCTCGATTGAATTGGCTTTGATATTTATTATTTCTGCTCGACCATAAACGAGAGAAGTTTTTCTCTTCAAATATATTAATAGTTGTTTGTACTGCTTCTTCAAATTGATTAACTACATTTGTAATATCATTACATCTCTGATTATTAAGCCTTTCACAAGTCATGTCAAGAAATTCCTTAAGATTTCCCCGATAATCAGATAAAAAATAATGAAATCCTATATAACGTAATAGTAATTCAACATCACGCATCCGAGAATCAGGATTTGATGATTTAAATATCTTTCTCAGAGCCTTACTTTCAACTGATTGATCATCTAACCAATTGATAAAATCACCTGGATGTAATGCTTGTCTTAGCTCTTGAGGAGATAATGGAGTGCCTCCTATATTCAGCCGCAGAAAAATTTTATATAGTAAGTTTTCGTTAGGCCAATTCCTAATTAATACTGTACGAATAGTTTGGTTATCGAGAGCATTAAGTTCAGAACTCAAAAAGACATCATTTTTAAAATCTTCATATTTTTTGCCTATTAAATCACGTCTAAATTCTAGATTTCTTAAAGCAAAGGCATTGTTATTATTCGATATATTTTCATCACTTCCACCATAAAATTGCAGAATAGTTAACAATCGTTGTTTACCATCAAGAACAATAAATTTACCTTTTTCCTGACGATTAGCAGCTAATACTATTTGTGGAACTGGAAATCCAAGTACAAGTGATTCGATAAACCTACTTTTACGAGTGATATCCCAAGCGTCTCGTCTTTGAAATCTTGGATTTAGCTCTATATTACCCCGATCAAGTTGATTAAAGATTGTCTCTGTTGTCCAGTCACTACCAGAAACAACAATTTCTGGAATTTGCTTTAATTCAGGAATTAATCCACTCAGCGGCTCAAATTCAATTTCTTGATCTTCCTCTTCTTCAAATAAGATTACTTCTTCGTTAGGCATAGTTTTAGTCTGCATAAAGATTTGAATTTAAATATAATATATCATATTATTTCTTTAGATTCTAGATTTTATCAATTTTTACTTTAAGCTTTCAACGCTTCTTTCTCCAAAAATGCCAAATCAAAACCAAACCCCCCTCATAGATGCCTTAAAAGCCTGTACAAGCCGTTCTCATGCACCTTTTTACACCCCAGGACATAAACGCGGTGCGGGAATTTCGCCAATCTTAACCGATTTAATTGGTAAAGATATCTTTCGGGCTGACTTAACGGAATTAGCAGAGTTAGATAATTTATTCAAACCAGAAAGCGTAATTCTTGCAGCACAAGAACTAGCAGCGGAGGCTTTTGGGGCAGAGAAAACATGGTTTTTAGTTAATGGTTCTACCTGCGGAATTGAAGCCGCAATTCTTGCTAGTTGTAGAATGGGAGAAAAAATAATTCTGCCTAGAAATGTCCATTCTTCTGTTATTTCTGGATTGATTCTTTCGGGGGCAATTCCTATTTTTATAAATCCTGAATACGATGAAGATTTAGATATTGCATACAGCATTACACCAGAATCATTAAAAGCAGCATTAGCAAAACATCCAGATACAAAAGCAGTGCTGATAGTTTATCCTACTTATCATGGTGTTTGTGGAGATTTGCCAGCATTTATACACCTTACTCATCAATATAATATTCCTCTGATTGTAGACGAAGCACACGGCGCACATTTTCATTTTCACCCAGAATTACCCACGTCAGCTTTAAGCGCAGGTGCAGATTTAACTGTTCAATCAATTCATAAAACATTGGGAGCAATGACACAGGCATCAATGTTACATATTCAAGGTAAAAGAATTGATATTGATAGGGTTAATAAAGCCTTACAATTAGTGCAATCTACAAGTCCTAGTTTTATCCTTTTAGCTTCTCTCGATGCTGCACGTCAGCAAATGGCAATACATGGAAAAAAGCTCATGTCTCAAACTTTGGAATTAGGGAAAGCAGCCAGAACTCAAATTAATCAAATTCCTGGTTTATCTACTCCCCTTTCTCAAAAAGAAAAATCACCGGGATTTATAGATTTAGATAAAACTAGATTAACAGTTAATGTTAGTAAATTAGGATTTACTGGCTTTGCAGCCGAAGAAATTTTAGATGAGAAATTTAATGTAACTCCAGAATTTTCATCTTGGCAAAATATCACATTTATTATTAGCTTAGGAAATACAGAAACAGATATTCAAAATTTAATTAGATCTCTAAGTAATCTTACTCATGTTAATCCATTAAAAATTCAAAATTTATTGTGTAAACCCAAAAAAGATAACACAAGTAATATTATAGCTATTTCTCCCCGTGAGGCTTTTTTTGCTAATAGTGAAATCTTGCCTTTCGAGAAAGCTCAAAATCGGATTTGCGCGGAAATTATTTGCCCTTATCCTCCAGGAATTCCTGTATTAATGCCTGGAGAACTCATTACAGAATCAGCTTTAGAACATTTGCAAGAAATTCAAAAAATGGGTGGTTTTATCACTGGTTGTGCAGATGAAAGTTTGCAAACTTTAAAAGTTGTGAAAACATAAATCATTGAGTATAACTATCATAATCATAAGAATATTCTAGTGTTGAAATTATTCTAGCACTAAGATTTCGTGCTTATATAGAGTTAGCACTTTATATAAAAATTAAATAATTCCCGTGTTAGAAGCGTGCGTACTGATAACAATACTGTGTGGTTTTTTTGGCATCATCTTCAAAAAAAACTTGGTAATGAAAATTGTCTCAATGGATGTGATGAGTACGGGTGTGATTGCCTTTTATGTACTAATTGCATCACGAGAAGGATTATTTACTCCCATTATTTCCGAGGTAAAAAATATTGCTTATGCTGATCCTGTTCCCCAAGCAGTCATATTAACAGCGATAGTCATCGGTTTCTCGATACAGGCTTTGATGCTAGTTGGTGTGATGAAATTAGCACGGGATAATCCCACATTGGAAAGTAACGAGATTGAGAAAAATAATACACCATGAATACCATTACACTGGCTTGGATTGCTACCCCATTTTTTCTAGGGTTCATCATTTTTCTAGTCCCCAAACTTAACCGACATTTGACAATGTGGGGGACTATTGCTTCTGCTGCTTATGGGTTGCAGCTATTTATCGAACCATCACCCATCACCCTGAATTTACTGGATAGTTTCGGGATCACCTTAATAGCTGACCAGTTAAGCGGTTACTTTATTTTCACAAATGCCCTGGTAACGGCTGCTGTTGCCCTCTACTGCTGGCGCAGTGATAAAACGGCTTTTTTCTATGCCCAGATGATTATTGTGCATGGTAGCCTGAATGCTGCCTTTGTCTGTGCAGATTTCATTAGTTTATATGTGGCTTTAGAAGTAAGCGGTATTGCGGCTTTCTTATTGATTGCTTATTCTCGTAGCGATCGCTCAATTTGGGTAGGTTTACGGTATCTTTTTGTTAGTAATACTGCAATGTTGTTTTATCTGGTTGGTGCAGTGCTGGTTTATCAGACGCATCATTCCTTTAGTTTTGCCAGTTTAAAGGGATCACCACCAGAAGCACTAGCATTAATTTTTCTGGGATTATTAATCAAAGCGGGGATTTTTGTCTCCGGGTTATGGCTACCTTTAACTCATTCTGAATCAGAAACACCAGTTTCCGCATTGATGTCAGGAATTGTCGTTAAAGCCAGTGTTTTACCTTTATTACGTTGTGCATTCGTTTCCGAAGAAATTGATACCATAGTCAGAATTTTTGCTGTGGGAACAGCTTTAATGGGTGTCTCCTATGCTGTCTTTGAAAAAGATACTAAGCGAATGTTGGCGTTTCACACAATTTCCCAATTAGGCTTTATTCTTGCTGCACCGGCTGTAGGTGGATTTTATGCCCTCACCCATGGATTAGTCAAGTCATCTTTATTTTTGATTGCGGGTTCTTTACCCAGTCGCAATTTTAAAGAACTGCAAAATAAACCCGTTCATACTAATATTTGGATAGCCTTAGCGATCGCTAGTTTATCAATTTCTGGTTTACCTTTGTTGTCAGGTTTTGAGGCAAAAGTATTAACGACAAAAAATTTAGAATCTTGGCAATTTATACTGATGAATATTGCCGCAGTTGGTACAGCCATATCTTTTGCTAAATTTATTTTTCTCCCCCATGCAAAAGCAGAAGAAGAAGAACAGAAAACAAAATCCGGTTTTTGGATATCAGTAATCTTTTTAATTACTGGATTATTTGTGGCAAATATTGTCTATCTTCCAGCTTATGAAATCACCAATATCACAAAAGCACTTTTAACTATTGCTGCGGGCTGGTTAGGATATCATTTCATTTTCAAGAAATTATCCATATCTCTACCTCGTGTATTTGAAGAATTTGAGCATTTAGTTGGTGTCATGAGTTTAACTTTAATCCTATTATTTTGGATGGCTTTCCCATGATTGGACATCTCATATTAAGACTAACAATTTGGTTATTACTCACTGCTAATGTGAGTTTAACAAATATTATCATCGGTGTAATTATTGCCTTAATTTTACCACGTGGTAAGTCATCACCAGAAAAATTAAAATCTTGGGTAAAGGTAATAATTAAGATCCTTATTGCGATTCCGGTAGCTTTTATGGAGGCATTTGAAATTATCTTCCGTCCCCATAACCAAGAAGAAATTATCATGGAGAAAGTCAAACTAAACAGATCACCTTTATTGATTTTCCTCGATATATTTCTGATTACCTTTACCCCCAAAACCATAGTTTTGAAGTACCACGAAGAAGGATGGTATGAAGTTCACCAAATTAAACCCAGGAAAAAACAAGCATGAACCTAGAAATAGTCTTAATAGCAATGATTTTGGCTTTACTTATTCCCATTTATGAAGCTTGGAAAAGTGATGATACCTGGCAGAAAATGTTAGCTTTTGGTAGCATTTCCAGTAAAGTAGCCATCATGATTCTTGTAATTTCCGTTTTGCGAGATGATTGGATGATTGGTGTAGTTGCAGCGATTATTTTGACAGTAGGAAATGCCGGCTTAATGTTATTAGCACATATCCTCAGAAGATTAGGTGAAGTATGATTAACCTTCTTAGTTATACCTGCATAAGTATTGGCATAGTTTTTTGGTTTTGGGGAACTTCTCATTTAGTCAGCAACAGATCAGTATTATTCAAATTACATGGACTTTCTGTTGCGGATACTTTAGGTTCAATGATGATTATTGTCGGACTACTACTGAAAATACCCAGTGAATGGCCATTACTTGTTCTTGGCATTATTTCCTTAGCAATTTGGAATACTATGCTGGGTTATGTATTAGCATACTGTTCAACAGAAGAGGAAAAACATGAATGATACTTATCTCTATTTAATCATTGCTTTATTACCCTTAACTGCGGGGATGTTAGTAACTCAAACTAATCCCTATCATGCCTTAGTAATTCGTGGGGTACTCGGTGCAGTTGCAGCAATGGTAGATGCAGTTTTAGGTGCAGCAGATGTGGCTTTAACAGAAGCATTAATGGGAACAATGCTATCAATTACTCTCTATGCGATCGCAGTTCGTTCATCCTTAGTATTACGTCTTGGTGTCATGGAAGATCAGTCAATAGAAAAAAATCAAGACGGCAATTTTCAACAACTTATGAGCGACTTTCGCCGCATTTTCAAGAAACATTATCTGCGTCTAGAACTCGTACCTTACACTACTAAAGAAAATTTACAACAGGCGTTAATAGAAAAAGAAATTCATGCTACCTGTGCGCCATTAGAAAAGTTTGTGGAAGCAGAAGAAACATACCAAACCGTGATTAGAGTGCAACGCATTTATAACATCATAAAAAGCGAACTGTCATCACCAAAGACAGGTTTAAGATATTTCAATGTTTTAGATTCAGGGGAGCAAAATTTATGAAATTAGTTTACATTTTAGCCGGAATAGCTTTATTTGTAAAAATGCTGATCATGCCTAATTCCGAACTAAATTTACCAGATATTTCCATTGTGGAAACAGTGGTTAAAGAAAGTGGTGTTCCCAATGCAGTATCAGGGATTATTTTCAGAAATCGGCTATATGATACAATCTTTGAAGTTATTGTTTTTACTATAGCCATTCTCGGAGCTAATTTTTTATTAGCTAATGAAAAACCATCTTGCAGCATCTATCAATTTAAAGATCAACCATCAATAATATTAGCTCGTCTAGGGGCGACAATTGCGGCATTAGTGGGCATTGAATTAGCAATTAGGGGGCATTTGAGTCCGGGGGGTGGTTTTGCGGCTGGAGTCGCTGGAGGGACAGCAATCGGACTGATAGCAATTACCTCATCATACCAATGGATGCAGGACATTTACCAACGTTGGCACGCGGCTATGTGGGAAAAGATTTCGGTGTTAGTCTTTATTGTTTTATCAGTGATAACTTTGTCGGGATTTGAGTTACCACACGGTGAGTTAGGAATGCTTTTTAGTGGCGGAATTTTGCCAATATTAAATATCTTAGTTGCTGTTAAAGTGGCATTAGGTTCTTGGGCTGTGATTTTGATTTTTATTCGTTATCGGGGTTTGTTATAAAAAGTGGGAGTTTAAAGAATTAGCGATCGCACTTAAGTAGGTGAACACAATAAAACCAAACTGTGTAAAGAAATGTAAAATCGCCTAAACCCTCTTCACTCTTGCCTTTTGCTTTGCCATAACGACAATTTTCAACGCCAACCTACTTAGGGACTTCCAAGAAATAAATTATCCTGATTAACGAACCACAGAGGCGCAGAGGACACAGAGGAATAAGGGTTTGAGAGATTTTTGCGTTAGGTGGTTGAGTATTTTTTTATTTGGAAGTCCCTTAGCTTGTGTTAACCTATCGCTTAACCTAATCTAGAAATCAATGCTAAAGTGCAATAATAGCTGGTACTTCTTCTTCAACTTCATAACCATTTGCTAATCTTTCTATCGCACCATCAATTAAATCTAAACCTTGTTGGACAGTTTCCATTAAACTTAACTTACCCCGTAAATCAGCCGCACCCATAAAGCCTTTTGCATACCAAGTCATGTGTTTACGAGCTTGACGGACTCCCCTATCTCCCTTGTATTCCCACAAAGCAAAAAGATGTTCTCTGGCACATTCTAAGCGTTGAATTGGGTTAGGTGGTGTTAATAATTCTCCAGTTTTTAAGAAATGATCAACCTCACCAACTAAAAAGGGATAACCTAAAGTTCCACGAGAACACATTACTCCATCTGCACCAGTTTGTTCTAAACATTTTACCGCAGCTTCCACAGAAAAAATATCCCCATTCCCAATTACAGGAATTGATAAAATATCCTTGACTTTAGCTATCCATTCCCACCGCGCATTACCATTATAACCTTGAGCGCGAGTGCGTCCATGCACAGTAATCATTTTTGCTCCCGCGTCTTCCATTCTTTTCGCAAAATCAAGAATAGTAATTTCCTGATCATTCCAACCAATGCGAGTTTTTACAGTTACAGGCACATCTACCGCTTTGACAACTTCCCGTACAATTGCTTCCGCAATTTCTGGTTGACGTAATAAAGAAGAACCGCCACCATTTTTAGTAATCTTATTCACAGGACATCCCATATTAATATCAACAGTATCTGCTCCTTCAGCAACTGCTTTTATGGCTGCTTCTGCTAAAAAATCGGGACGACAATCAAATAATTGAATACTAATTGGACGTTCGTTAGGATCTACTTCCATAATTATTGGTAATTGCTTAACATAATGTAAGCCTGTAGCATTTACCATTTCTGTATATAGCATAGATTCTGGGGCATAACGACGCACCAAACGCCGAAACACCAAGTCAGTCACCCCGGACAAAGGAGACTGTAAAACACGGCTTTTAACCTCAAATGAGCCGATTTTTAGGGGTGTGGAAAGTCTAGCTTGGAGTTCAGGTGAAAGGGAAATCATGGTGATAAATAAATATAATGGTTAATTGGGGAATCGAAGACTAACCAAGGGTAGTTAATTGCAGTGTGGGTTTTTAAACCAGTAAATCCTAATGGACATAAATAAGATGACTATAAAAAATACTGAACATAAAGACCGTCTTCTTGTCTCTTACCTCTTGTGTGGGGCTGGTTTTTTGGGAATAGGTGGTTTACATCGCTTATATAATGGTAAAACGGCTAAGTAGGTGAACACAATAAAACCAAACTGTGTAAAGAAATGTAAAATCGCCTAAACCCTCTTCACTCTTGCCTCTTGCCTTTTGCCTTGCCATAACGACAATTTTCAACGCCAACCTACTTACTGGTTTATTATGGTTCTTTACCTGTGGGTTCTTTTACTTGGGACAAATCTATGATTTATTAATCATACCTAATATGGTGGACGAATATGAGCAGAAATTGCTACTAAAAGCAGGTTTATCACCTTTAGGCGTATCCATGAATGAACGGATATTTATTTCCCAAGTTCACAAACCGGCGGAGAAACCAATGATTGTTAAACTAATAGAAGCCGCAGAAGCTAAGGGTGGTAGTTTAACTGTAACTCAAGGTGTTAAGGCTACAGGAATGAGTTTTGCAGAAGTCGAAGCTACACTCCAAGAAATGCTGAAATCAAATCATATCAGAATTGGTAATGACCCCATTTCTGGAGTCGTAACTTATTATTTTGATGAATTGTAATAATCAAAAATAGCATCTTTATTAATTACCTCAGTCACACTAAAAATCTGTTGTAGGGTGCGTCAGATATCAATAATCTGTTTCTTGGCAGGATTTATGCAAGTCTGACGCACCCTACCAATGTGCCAGTTGCGTAAGTCCTGTAGGATTGCAATGACTCATTTAGATTATGAATGAGTTACTTTGTTTTTTGTGACTTTGCTTCAGATAAATTCATATCACACAAGTCAATCAACTTACAAATATCACAACTAGGAGAACGGGCTTTACAGACAGCCCGACCATGATAAATTAATCTAATTGACCAATTCTCCCAATCTGGTTGGGGTAATAACTTCATTAAATCCTTTTCAATTCCCACAGGTTCAGTATTTTTTGTCAATCCCAAACGCTGACTTAAGCGCTTTACGTGAGTATCTACAGTTACTCCAGCATTAATACCATAAGCATGGGCTAAAACCACATTTGCAGTTTTCCGGGCTACTCCTGGAAGCTTTAATAAGTCTTCCATTTTGTTGGGAACAACAGAGTTAAAATCCTGAACAATCATTCGACAAGCGCCTTGAATATTCTTGGCTTTATTACGATAAAAACCTGTCGAACGTACCAATTCTTCTAACTCTGTTAAATCTGCATTTGCTAGACTTTCCGCGTCAGGAAATTTGCCAAATAATCCTGGCGTTACTTTGTTTACCCTTTCATCTGTACATTGAGCGGAAAGAATAGTTGCTACTAATAATTGTACAGGGGTGGCATAATCTAGGGAGCAAGTTGCGTCTGGATAAAGATGCTGGATACGGGAAAGAATTTCTAAAGCCCGTTGTTTTTCGGTTAATGATTTGCGAGTCACATCAGCAATTTTAAATTTAGAATTATTATTTTGGTGTAGTGTAGGGGTTTAGCAATGCTCATTGGTGTCAACTTAAGTTAGAAATGGCTTATCTGTTTGCTGCCACACCCGCCCTGAAATGAATTTCAGGGCTAATAGCCAAAGTTTACTAAAGTAAACTGAGGATTTAGACAATTCTTAGTCATCTTGAGATGACTTTTGCTATTAGACTGGGAATTCATTCCCAGGCGGGCTATGGGTTTTACTTAAGTTAGAAATGGCTTATCTGTTTGCTGCCACACCCGCCCTGAAATTCATTTCAGGTCTAATAGCCAAAGTTTACTAAAGTAAACTGAGGATTTAGACAATTCTTAGTCATCTTGAGATGACTTTTGCTATTAGACTGGGAATTCATTCCCAGGCGGGCTATGGGTTTTACTTA